>JAZDDD010000477.1:0-6931 GCA_036679545.1 Gemmatimonadota bacterium
AAGCAGGAAGAGCTTGCACAGTTGTCCCAGCGGTATCAGGGTCGTGCAAACGAGATCCAGACCGAACTCATTGGCAAGGAACGTGAGTTGTTGTCGCCCCTTGAAGAACGTGTGCAACTCGTGATCGAAGGTCTCCGGGCCGAACGTAACGTCGCGATGATCTTTGACGTGTCGGCACAGGTCAACCAGATCATCTCGGCCGACACGGATCTCGACCTTACCGGGATCGTGATTCAACGACTTTCTGGCGGTGGCGCCAATAATTGATTGAAGACGGCAACGTCCCCAGTCTCACGGCTGGAGACGTAGCTCGTCTCACCGGTGGCTCTTTGATCGGAGACGCCTCAACACGACTCGCCGGAGTGGCGCCATTGGAAAGCGCCGGCTCCGGCGAGTTGTCGTTTCTGGCAAGTCGTCGTTTCCTCAATGCATTCCACCACTCCGCCGCCGATGTTGTGCTCGTAAGTGACGAGTTTAAAACCGTCGACAATGGGCGGTCGACCCGGATCGTTGTTGACGATGCGTATCGCGCGGTGACGACGGTCGTCACGAGCCTCGCACAACAACGTGGTCCCGTGTGGGGGGTTGATCCTCACGCGGTTATCGGAAAAGGGGCGCGTTGGTCGGGCCGGATTGCGATTGCCCGTGGTGTGCAGATTGGCGAAAATGTCCGCCTCGGCCGTGACTGTGTCGTGGAGGCCGGGACAATCATCGCCTCAGGGGTGACGGTGGGCAACTATGCGCGTATCGAATCTCACGTATCGATCCTCACCGACGTGGTGTTAGGCGATCATGTCACAATTCATACCGGTGCGCGGATTGGCACGGATGGTTTTGGATACCGCCCGGGAAACATGACGCACGACCATGTGCGTCACGTTGGCGGGTGTGTGGTACACTCAGGAGCGGACATCGGCGCCAACACAACGGTGGACCGAGGCACCCTGGGCGACACGATCATCGGCGAGCAAACCAAGATCGACAATCTTGTTCACGTGGCGCACAACTGCCGCATTGGCAAGCGGTGTTTGATAATGGCGCAGGTCGGAATGGCGGGAAGCACGACGCTGGAAGATGACGTCATCCTGGCCGGACAGGCCGGCTTGGCCGGACATCTGACCATTGGGAGTAAGGCACGCGTTGCGGCGCAAGCTGGCGTCATTGGAGATGTTTCACCGCAGGCCACGGTGTCAGGTTACCCCGCGCGGGACCACCGCGAAGTCTTGCGTCATGCGGCGGTCACGCGTCGCCTCGCGCAACACGTCAGAACGCTGGAGCGGTTGGCAAAACAGGCCGACGCGTCGTGAGAAATACAATCGGTCAGCCGCTGACCTGCCACGGAGTCGGATTGCATACGGGCGCGAACGTACGTGTGACGCTCGAGCCCACTAGTGCGGAAAGTGGCATACGTTTTTGTCGAGCCGACCTTCCCGGACGTCCGATCATTCCGGCGACAATCGATTCGGTTGTGTCTTCCGAACGACGTACCATGCTCGGTCGTGGTATTGCTACGATGTCGACGGTCGAACATCTTCTCGCGGCCGTGAGCGCTCATCAGATCGATGACTTGATGGTTGTGGTAGATGGACCGGAACTGCCGCAATTTGATGGAAGTTCGCACGAATACGTGGTAATGCTCCGCCGGGCCGGTACCGTACCCCAAGAGGGTCTGGCAAATAAATTCATCATCGAGGAACCGTTCACATTGCAGTGCGCCGGTGCTGCTTACGATGTGTGGTCGTCGGAGTCGTTCGAGATAGACGCCTCGATTGAATGGCAACATCCTCACATTGGCGTGCAAACGTTTCAGTGTGTGGTGACGTCGGATCGATTTGACGATGAGATGGCGTCCGCGCGTACGTTTGGTTTCCTTGATGAGATCGAGTTGCTGCGTCACAAGGGCTTGATTCGCGGGGCCTCACAACACTCGGTCATTGCGCTATCGGACGACGGCATCACCTACGGTGCTCCGCTTCGGTGGCCCAACGAGTTTGCCCGGCACAAAGCGCTAGACCTGGTCGGTGACCTGGCTTTGCTCGGAGGCGTGTTGGCGGCCAAAATTGTTGCCCGCAGGCCGAGCCATGCGGGTAACGTTGCGTTGGCGAAAGTCATACGTGATCAGGCCCATCAGGTGCTTGTGTCTCACGAGCTTGTTGCCGACGGTTCCTTCTGAAAGGACGGAGATGGACATCACGGAAATCCTCAACGTTTTGCCGCATCGCTACCCGTTGTTGCTCGTTGATCGAATCATCGAGATGGATCCACCCAATCGGATCGTAGGTATCAAAAACGTCACGATCAATGAACCATTTTTTCAAGGTCATTTCCCGGGTCATCCCATTATGCCCGGTGTTCTTCTCATTGAATCAATGGCGCAGGTTGGCGGCATGTTGTTGATGGGCTCGGTCGAAGAACCGGAAAACAAGGTCGTCTATTTTATGTCACTCGACAAAGTAAAGTTTCGCCGTCCTGTAACACCGGGAGACCAGGTGCGGTTTGAGTTGGAGATGCTCCAATTCCGTGGACGGCGTTGCAAGATGCGTGGCGAGGGTTTCGTCGATGGGAAGAAGGTCGTCGAGGGCGAGATGATGGCACAAATCGTGGACAAATAACGAAGATTACGTTGATCCCCTATGGCCGCCCGCATTCATCCCACCGCGATTGTTGATGTAACTGCAGAGTTGGCGCCGGACGTCGTTGTCGACCCGTTTGCCATCGTTGGCCCCGGTGTGACAATAGGAGATGGTACGAACATCGGTCCGCGGGTCATTGTCGAACGAGACACGGAGATTGCTTCGGGATGTTCGATTGGTGCGGGGTCCGTGATCGGGACGGCGCCACAAGATCGCAAGTACGCGGGCCAACGTACGATCGTGCAAGTTGGCGAAGCAACGACCATCCGAGAATACGTCACAATAAATCGAGGTGTGACGGGACCTACAGTGCTTGGCGCGGATTGCTACATCATGAGTTACGCCCATGTCGCACATGACTGTCGGCTTGCTCGGGGGGTCACCCTGGGAAACTCGGTGCAGATGGCCGGGCATGTCACCATCGACGAGTTCGCAAACGTGGGTGGCTTAACACCAATTCATCAGTTCGTGCGCATCGGGGCACGGTCGTTCGTGGGTGGGGGCTCTCGTGTACCGCAAGATGTGCCGCCCTTCGCGCTGGCCGCCGGCAACCCGCTCCAATTGTATGGCATTAACGTCGAAGGGTTGCGCCGCGCAGGATTTGGCAGCGACAGGCGCTCGAATTTAAAACGCGCGTATCGCATACTTTTTAACTCGAATCTAAACCGTGACGAAGCGTTGGCAGTCGTGCGAGCTGAATTCTCCGAAAATGTGGACGTCACATGCCTGGCGGACTTTGTGGCTGGATCGGAACGCGGAGTTCTAGTGTGACATCGGATCACGCGGCGCGCGGGCCCATTTACATATCCGCCGGCGAACCATCCGGGGATCTTCATGCGTCTGAAGTCGTGCGTGTTATCAAAGCGCGTGAGGGATGTGACGTCATCGGCATGGGTGGTCCGTTGATGCACGAGGCCGGTGCGCGTTTGCACCAAACCATCGACCGTATGAGCGCTATCGGTTTTGCCGAGGTTGTGTCGTCCGTCCCCCGTCATGTCGCGCAATTTGCCCGCACGCGGACATTGTTTCGGCGAGAACGCCCCTCGGTGGCAATCCTGGTGGACTATCCCGGGTACCATCTCCGACTGGCTCAGGCCATCCACAAACATCGTGTACCTATTTTGTACTACATCGCGCCGCAACTTTGGGCCTGGGGTGCGGGTCGCATTAAGGCAATGCGTCAATGCGTGACTCATGTTGCGGCCATTCTTCCGTTTGAACAGGATTTCTTTGCCCGTCAGGGGATTCCAACGACGTTTGTGGGACATCCATTGCTGGACCGACCTTCTATCCCGTCACGAGAACAAGCGCGAGCGGATCTCGGTTTCTCAGCGAACGAGCCGGTTCTTGCCGTGTTTCCCGGAAGCCGACCCACGGAGGTCAAACGGCATTGGCATATTTTTCATGAAACGGCAAATGAAATCCGGCGCCAGATGCCTGATTTGCGGACAGTCACGGCCGCGACATCTTCGTTTTCACCGGTGACCGGTGAACACCAATTGGCCGGTGGTGATTCGTTGACGGTTGTGGCGGCCGCTGATGTGATCCTTGCAAAATCCGGCACGACGACGCTCGAGGCTGCCCTGGTTGGCAGACCTATGTGTATCGCCTATCGGATGAACTGGGTTACCTATCAGGTTGCAAAACGCGTCGTGCAGTGTGACCACATTGGACTCGTCAATTTGTTGTTACAGCGACGTGCCGTTCCCGAATATATCCAGGGCGACCTGGACAAGAAGATACTGGCGGACGCCCTGTTACCCTTGTTTGATCCGAATGGCAGACAGGCCAGGGGTCAGCTGAACGCGATGAAGGAAGTACGAGAGCAGTTGGGAACTCCGGGTGCCGCAAAACGTGTAAGCGATCTTGCGTTGGAGTTTGCCGCGTGAACCGTGTCGCCACCGCCGGGGTTCGTTGTGTGGCATCGGCGCTGGCAAAGACGTGGCGGGTCCGGGTACGCGGAATACAACATTTCACAGACCTACGTAATTCTGAAACACCATTCATTTACGCGCTGTGGCATAGCCAAATTCTCCCCCTGCTTTGGTATCATCGAGGCAACGGTGCCGCCCTGGTCGTGAGCGGACATCATGATGCCGGTCTGCTTGCGGATGCGGCTTCCTCCTGGGGTTTTCGACTTATCCGAGGGTCTAGCACACGCGGCGGGTTTGTCGCGACACGGGGCGCGGTCCGGGCGCTCTCAGCGGGTCATCAGGTTGCCATAACACCCGACGGCCCGCGGGGACCCGCTCAGTTGGCGAAGCCAGGGATTGTGAGGGTCGCCGAACTCAGCGGCGCGCCAATCCTGCCGGTCATCGCGCGTGTGAGGGGTGCCTGGCGTCTTGGTTCTTGGGATCGATTGGTCGTGCCAAGACCTTTTACGGAAGTCGAAATCCAGTACCTGGCTCCGATTCGTGTGGGAAAGGCTGGTGTGGATGGCGGTGTGCGCCGGTTGACGGCGGCTTTGAACACACCGGACCTGTAATGGTCTCTGCCGCGTGGTTGTGGAGTTCGCGTTCGTTGACCGCACGAGCGGCCAGGCTGGCGCTTTTGCCACCGTCCCTTGCGTATCGAGCGGGCATGGCGCTGCGGACAAGGGCCTACAGTTGGAGGCTTTTGTCGCGCGATGAGGCCCCGGTCCCGGTGGTCTCGGTCGGCAATTTGACCGTCGGCGGGTCGGGCAAGACGCCAATGTCTAGTTGGATTGCTAAGTACTATGGTTCCAAGGGGTTACAACCAGGGATCGTGCTGCGGGACTACGGCGGGGACGAGGCCCGGGTGCATCGGCGGTTGGCAGAGGATGCCATTGTGGTCGCCTCGGTGGATCGTGTGGCAGGCGCCAGGCAAGCCGCGTCCAGCGGAGCCGAGGTGGTCATTCTGGATGATGCGTTTCAACGTTTGGATATCGATCGGGACTTAAACGTGGTGCTCGTGAGCGCGGAGTCCGGACACGCTGCGCCGTGGACCTTGCCGGCTGGACCCTGGCGAGAGGGATTTGCAGCGCTGGCGCGTGCGGATCTCGCGGTGGTGACACGAAAAAGAGCGTCAGAGGCCGCCACCAAGGCCATGGTGGATCGGGTGTCGCGGTCTGTAGCGGCAGGCGTTCCTGTGGCCCAGGCCAGACTGGGTATCGTGTCCTTTCGAGGAATGACCACGGGCCGCATTCATCCGGTGGATACGCTAGAAGGGAGCCGTGTCCTGGCGGCCCCCGGGATTGCCGATCCCAAAAGCTTGGTTTCACAATGCCAAAACTTCGGAGCCGAAGTACGATTATTGCCGTTCGACGACCACGAGGCGTTTTCAAAAGACGATGTCAAACAAATCCTGCACCTTAGCAGGCGAGTTGATTACGTTGTTGTGACGGAAAAGGATGCTGTGAAGCTCCTAGACCTGTGGCCACAGGAGGGTCCCGAACCGCTCGTGGCCATGCTGGACGTTGTTTGGGAGCGCGGACAGGTGGACGTGGAGACGGCGCTCGATATGGTGGTTTTTGATGTGTATCGAGATTGACAAAACAAACGGTGGCGAGGTGGCTGTCTAATAGGCGCCGCTGACGCGATGAGTCAAACAAAAGCAACAGACCCAGAAACGCTCTTCGGGCGTCCGGGAGTACGTGAAACGGACGCAGCGGGACACAGTCAGCACGAGGATAATCCATTCGAAGCGATGATGGCTCGCTTTGACGTTGCCGCGGACCTCCTCGATCTCGATGCCGGTATTTACCGGGTCCTTCGTCAGCCGGACAAGCAGATCATCGTTTCCGTACCGATTCAACGGGATGATGGAAACGTTGAAGTGTTCACCGGCTATAGGGTGCTCCACAACAAAGCACGGGGACCGTGTAAGGGTGGCATCCGGTTTGACCTCAATGTCACCTTGGACGAGGTCAAAGCGTTGGCGGCGTGGATGACGTGGAAGTGCGCGGTGGTAAATGTGCCTTTCGGCGGATCCAAAGGCGGTGTGGTCTGCGATCCCGCCGCTCTGAGCGACCGCGAACTCGAGCGGCTGACACGACGGTACACGGCCGCGTTGATTGAGTCGTTGGGCCCCGAGGTCGATATCCCGGCACCTGATGTGAACACCAACGAACGCATCATGGGGTGGATCTTCGATACATATGCCATGCACAAGCAGAGCGCGATTGGTGGCGTGGTCACCGGCAAACCGATCGAGATCGGAGGATGTCCGGGTCGGCGCGAAGCCACAGGTCGCGGTTGTCTGATTTCGACCCGCGAGGCGCTCCGTCACCGAGGCTTGCCACGACGTGGCTCGAAGGTGGCGGTGCAGGGATTTGGTAA
>JAZDDD010000478.1:0-2330 GCA_036679545.1 Gemmatimonadota bacterium
GGTCTTGGTGCGACTGGATACGTGGGAGGGATTTGCCGACTGGTTCGACCAAATCGTGTCGTTTCAAACCAAACGGAAGTTCCGGGGTGGTTGTCCTGTTGGTTCGATCGCGGCAGAAATGGCTCTCCGGTCCAAATGCTCGCCACGAGGTGATGGCATGGTCCTACGGCACGTCCATTCGCCGCAACCGGCGGGTGGATAGGAACAGAAACAATGTAAACACCGCGGCCGACACACCGATGGCCACACCGAATCCCACGTGGTCGTCCCCGGCAAAACGCCGCGGATCCATTCCATGCATCAGTGCGGTCGCGTAGTGCCGAATACTGAAGAATCGAATGCCGGACACGTAGCCCGAGAAGAATCCCTCCCATAGAACGATGTACAATAGACCGACACCGATAGCCTGTTTGGTCACGAGACCGAGCCAGAGGAACACCGAGGAGTACAACAGGAGGCCAATAAAAGTCGAGAGCGTGACCGCGAACGTGGCGGTCATGTCGTGGTTGAAAGCGATGTAACTAGTCAGGAACGCGCTGCCTGCAATGAATGGTGCAGCAACCGTCACGGCAGCGAGCAGCTTGGGCCAGACAATCTGCCATCGCGGGATCGGGGAAAGTGTGATGTTGGCTAGCGTTCGGTCCTCGATCTCGTTCGCAAACGCGACGCTGGCAATGGCGACGATGATCAATGGAGCGATGGAACCCGCGAGCATGGTGCTGAGCACAATGATCTCGAATTCGTCTACATCCGGTGTTTGCGCGGACCGAACGAGCAACGCCGTAAACAGAACCGGCATGGAGGCAAGCACGGTCATGATGACCAGTCGCCATTTGCCGGACAGTTGATGCAGTGTAAGCATGAAGACGGGGATCATTGCTAGCGCTCCACCAAGTAACCGAACACGCTTTCCAGGGAGTCATCCAACGGTTCGACACGCCGCAGACTGATGGACGCCGCCTGCGCCAGCCGGGGCAGTTCGACCTGGAGGTCACGCACGTTGCTGCTCAGCACGATGATGGCTCCATCCGGATCGACATTTACCGCATCGACCGACTCGAGCCGTACAACCGCCGCCGCCAACTCGCGCGGGGAATCGGCAATCACCCGGACGTGGTAGGGTCTCTTGTCCAACGCGGCACGAATGGCGCGGAAACCACCAGACGCTGCCAGCTTACCGTTTACGATGAGCAACACCGTATCCGCAATTTGCTCGACCTCCTCCAGAATATGTGACGAGAGCACGATGGTCCTGCCCTCGGCCGCCAGTTTCCGCAATAGGCTCTGAAAGTGTACGCGTTGCCGTGGATCGGCTCCATTGAGGGGTTCGTCAAGAATGAGAACGTCCGGATCGTGGACCAACGTTGCCGCGAGTCGCATCCGCTGACGCATGCCCCTGGAATACGTGCCCAATGGACGGTGCGCAGCATCGGCAAGATCCACCAGGTCGATTGCCCTGTCCACGGCCGCTTCCAGATACTTCACGCCACGAAGACGACCCATCATCTTCACAAACGCCCGACCCGTCATGAACGAATAGACCGTTTCGTGTTCCGACATAACACCGATCCGCCTGTACAGCGGCGGGTTGTCGCGAACCGGTTCTCCAAACATCGTGATCGTCCCGTCGGAGACCTTTGCAAGTCCGGTTATCATCCGGAGCAGCGTGGTTTTGCCTGCACCATTGGGTCCCAACAATCCGGTAATACCGGGTTTGATATCGAACGTCACATCGCTTACGGCGACCACGCTTCCAAACCACCGCGATACGTGATCGACACGAATGACGGGCGCGCCATTGCCGGTCACGGTGTCAGCCTCCGGTACCGCCCCCAGAGAATGGCGCCGGGAACAATGACCCACAGGAGGTACCACCCGACGAGTGTCACGTTCGAAAGTTCGCCCGCCGGCGCAACACTCGTGATGTCGCTGACCTCACCAAAGATCAGATCGTTTACATGCACTGGGATGTTGCTCAGGTTGAACATCGAGATCCACTGACCCGCCGTACCGCCGATTTCGATGGCCAACCCCGTTGTAAATGGCGTTGTGACGATAAATAGCCCGACAAGAAAAACCGCAGCATACGCACGGCGGTTAGTAAAGCCAGCGACAAGCATGGCAAGAGTTGTCGTGTAGATGGCGATCGCCGCACCTGACACGAAGATCCTCGGGATATCGAGCCAGTTCGCCTTAAAATAGCTGACGGGCTCAGGGTTACCCATGGTCAACCCGACTAGCAAAACCAATTGCGGAAGCCAGGCGACCATCAACGTCACGACAAGAAAGGCAAACCATCGGGCGATGATATAATCCGAACCGGTCAGTGG
>JAZDDD010000479.1:0-7773 GCA_036679545.1 Gemmatimonadota bacterium
AGCCAATTTGCCCAAAAGGTCGAGGAAATGGCGAGAGAGGTGACAACCGATATAGAACGCGCCGTTGGCCTGGAATTCCGCTACCCGCCAAATGTGGCCGTGCGGACCAAAGAAGAGGTTTTTGAGTACCTCAAGCGGAAGGTTGCCACTGAGTTCCCGCCCGAAGAGATGGAACGAATCTCGACCGCTTATCGACTTTTTCGGATGCTGCCGCCGGAACTCGATTTGGAGAAACTGTTGGTCGATCTGCTGAGCGAACAGGTTGTTGGGTTCTACGATCCGCAGTTGGATACGCTCTACGTGGTGGCTGGCGTCGCACAGCTTGAATTGCGGCTCGTCGTGGCCCACGAACTCGTTCACGCGTTACAGGCGCAATACGCGCCCCTGGACTCTATTCTGACATCTCGCGGTGATAACGATCGTCGCAGCGCCGCTCAGGCGGTCTTCGAAGGGCAGGGAATGCTGGCGAGCCTGCAAGTCATGTTGCCCGATGGGGATCTTGCCGGGGTGCCGGAATTCTGGGGACAGATGCGCGAGACTATTGGCCAACAGATGTCGAGTATGCCGGTGCTCAGTTCTGCACCCCTCATTCTGCGCGAGACGTTGATCTTTCCATACCTCGCCGGCGCGGATTTCGTCCGATGGTTCGTGCAAAACCATCCCGGCAATGTGCCGTTCGGCGATCAGTTGCCGCGGTCCACGGAGCAGATCCTACGACCCGAACGTTACCGACAGGGCGACGAACCGGTGAATCTCAGGTTTAATACGCGGGACATACTATACGAGGATGGGCTCGGCGAATTCGAAACACGTGTCCTCATGACCGAACTCTTGGGTAGTGAATCTGCCGCCGAGCCAGTGGCCCGGGATTGGGGTGGGGACCGGTACGCGGTGTTCGCTGTCGGCGATGACCACGGGTTGGTCTGGTGGACCGCGTGGGACACGATGGATGCAGCACGAAGATTCCACGCGGCGTTTGAACCAGCTTGGCGTGGCGGTTTGGGCGCCGGCCGTGCGTTTCGGGCGGAGCTGCGCGAGCTGAACGGTGTTCCGGCTGTGTTAGTTATGGATGGCCCGGAGGGTTGGTCGTTGTTGCAACAACCGCCTACGGTGACTGTTTTGCTCGAGGCTAGCTGAGAGTTAACGCGGTCACGCAAGGACGATCGAAACCAGATACGCCACCGCGCCGACAAGGCCACCAAGCGCGTACCCCAGCTTGATGATGAGGTCCAGTTCGCGCTGAGTTGTGTTGCGAACAATCTGTTCTATGCGATCGAGGGAAAACCCCAGGACCTTTTCTTCGACCATGGTCTGAATATCCAACTGCGCGACAATCTTCGGTATCTGATCCTGAATCCAATTCCAAATTGCCGGCGAGAGAGCGGTGGTGATCCGGCCTATGCTGCCGGCTGGAAGCCGGTCCGACGGTCGGCCGATACGGCGGTCGAGGAGTGTGCCCAACGCCGAGGATGATCCCTCCGTGATCCATTTTTGCACGCGTGGTGTTGCCACTGCTGATGCGGCCCACCGGGTGGCTTCCTCCACCGGGATCCGACTTAAGATCTCACCGACCGTTCTTGCCTCGGCGCCTTCCTTGATAGCCTTGTCCACCCGGCCGATCGCAAAGGCTCGCGTCGTCTTATCCCGCAGCGCATCGACGATGTTCTCAGTAATCGTCTCTTTGATACCGGCAACCCTTTCAGGTCCAAGCGCGCTCAGGTGTTCGGCCAATGGTTTGCGTAGGAACTTGACAACCGCGTCGTTGACGCTGCGCGCGACCTGATTGCGCATTTCCGGTTCCTCGAGCAACCGGGTAACGTGTTCGACTCCATCGCGCTCCACATTGTCGAGCAGCCGAGCAATGGTCCGTTCGGTAACCACAAGCCGGGCGACGATGCGTTCGTGTAGGAGCAAATTGTTGACGAAACCCTCGAAGAGCCGATGCAGGGACTCTTGGATATTGGACCGGGACGTCGGGTCGCTCAGGACTCCCGCGATCCGGTCGATTGCTAACGGCAGATAACTCGCGATTTGCTTTTCCATCGCGGCCACCAGAGGCGTTGGCAAACGCTCCATGAGCGGTGTCTGGTCCGTTTCCCACGTACTTACCTGCTTGTCCAGCCACTTTCGGATGACGTTCTGTAGATCCGCACTCATCACCGCTTCGCCGACCCATTCTTCCACTCGCTTGCGGATTGACTCACGGCGCTCGTCGGTGAGAAACTCGCTTAAGGGGCGGTCACCGAAGTCATCTGTCACACGTTTCTGAAGACCGGCCACGGTTTCGCGAAAACCATCCGTTTTTGTGTAGTCGACCAGCTGATCGACGATGGACGGCGCTAGCGCGGTAAACGCCTGCTCGATCTCCGTGATGATCCCCTCGGGTAATTCCTCTCGTAGCGATCCACGGTCTGTTTCGAGCATGGACACGACAAAGGTTCCCACCGCTCGATCGAAGGCCTCTCGCAGACCGGGTGCGCTCAATTGTTTGGCCAGATCTTCGGAGGTCAGCAGTCGCTCGCCGACCGTCCGCCCGATGGTTTTGGCCAGGCGAACCTTATTCTTTGGGATGGCGCCCTGCAGGCGGAGACGGCCCACGCCGCGCGACTCGTAAGGATGGAACAACATCCAGATTGCCACGGCGTTCGTGACTCCGCCGGCGACGGCGCCGAACGCGACGGTGACGAGGGCGTTTACGAGGTTCCAGTCCATGGTTTAGGCTGATAGATCCGGGTGTGTGGGCGGCTTCATGTGGTGTGAAAGGTAGTGGGGGCTGGTGAGGAGCTGCCTGCTACCAGCTGCCAGCTGCCAGCTAACTGCTCTCACTCAATACCTCTATTCGCACGCCAAAGGCTGCCGAGGAAAAGCTGGTAGCTGGTAGCTGGCAGCCGTTTCACGACTCCAACATCGTAAACTCATCTCCATCTACCCTCCACTTACATCCGTCATTATCCTTAAAGGCTCTATGTTTTCGGTCCTATCGGAACGCCTAACGTCTGTCCTGCGGGGGCTTTCCGGTCGCGGGGTCCTTACCCAGGACGCCGTCAAGGAAGGGATGCGGGAGATCCGTCGTGTGTTGTTGGAGGCGGATGTCTCGTTTGAACTTACTCGGGAATTTGTCAAAAGGGTTCAGGCGACTGCGGTTGGGCAGGAGATAACACGCTCGGTTAGTCCGGGAAATCAACTCGTCAAGATCGTACATGACGAGTTGGTGCATTTGCTGGGAAAAGAGCGCGTGCCGCTGCAGTTTGCGTCGGTGCCGCCGTCGGTTTTCTTGGTGGTGGGTTTGCAAGGCTCGGGCAAAACGACGACGTCGGCCAAGCTTGCAGCTCGGTTGAAGAAAGAACAAAAAGCCCCGTTCCTGGTGGCGGCGGACTTGGCGCGTCCGGCAGCCGAGGACCAGCTGAGGCAATTGGGCCAGAAAATAGATGTGCCGGTCTTTGGTCGCGCTGACCGGCCTGGTGTGGATGACGTGTTGGCGTTGGTGGCGGAGGCCGTGAAGGAAGCGAGCGCGGTTCGAGCCAGGACTGTGCTTGTCGATACGGCAGGTCGGTTACAGATCGACGAGTCGTTGATGACCGAGTTGATCCAGCTTCGCGACGCGACTCAGCCAAACGAGATTTTGCTCGTCGCTGATGGCATGACGGGTCAGGATGCCGTGAAGATCGCCGGTGGTTTTCACGACGCACTCGGCATCACGGGTGTCATTCTGACAAAGTTGGATGGGGACGCCCGTGGTGGGGCCGCACTGTCGATCCACGGTGTGACCGGGGCGGCAATCAAGTTCGTCGGTGTCGGTGAGCAAGTGCAGGACCTCGAGGTGTTCGACCCCAGCCGCATAGCGGGACGAATCCTCCAAAAGGGCGATATCGTCGGACTGGTCGAAAGAGCGGCCGACAACATCGAGCAGGAAGATGCAGAGCAGTTGGCCAAGAAGGCGCTCTCGGGTAAGGGAATGAATCTCGAGGATTTCTTGGTTGCAATGAAGCAGATCCAAAAGATGGGTCCGCTGAAGGGGTTGCTCGGGATGATGCCCGGTGTCAACGCCAAGATGTTAAAGAGTGCGCAGGTCGATGAGAACCGGGTCAGACACCTTGAGGCCATCGTTCTCTCGATGACGCCGCAGGAACGGCAAAAGCCGGACATCCTCAATGGGTCTCGCCGATCGCGAATCGCCAAGGGATGCGGTCGATCGGTCTCTGAGGTGAACGGTCTGTTGAAGCAGTTCGCGCAGATGAAGAAAATGATGAAACAAATGGGCAAGCTCGGAATGCGAGCACGCTGAGGTAACGAGGTCACACTATGGCAACACGTATTCGACTCCGACGAACCCAAGGACAAAACCGGCCACGATTGTGGTGAACATGGAACGTGCGCAACACTGGATCGACGAGGGGGCAACCCCGTCGGATACCGTTCGCTCGCTGTTGAAAAAAGCAGGCGTGACCGAGCCGACCCCACAGGCCTAGCGCGTGGTGGAGGCGGACTACCTCGTGGTAGCGCGCTTCCGAAAGCCGCATGGGCTCAAGGGAGAGGCTCTCGTCATGCCGGTGACAAGTGAGCCGGAAAATGTTTTTGTCGCGGGCCGTAAACTTACGCCGATAGACACTGCGGGGATGCCGGTCGGCGATGAACTCGAAGTGGTTCGCGCGCGACCGTTCGGACGAAAATGGTTGCTGGCGTTCCGCGGCATTGAAGAACGCACTCCGCTGGAGGCGTGGCCTGAGTGGTTGTTTGGCGCGCGTGTGGAGGAACTAAAGCCTCCTGCGGATGACGAGATGTACGTCCATGAGATCCCGGGTTCGGAAGTCGTCCAGGGGGATGAGGTGTTGGGTATTGCCAGGGAAGTCCTGGATGGACCGGGTGGCGAATTTTTGCTGTTTGAGGCCGATGGTCGTGAACACCTAGTTCCTTTTAAACCGCCGATACTTGTGCGGGTGGATCGCCCCGGACGGCGTATCGAGGTGGATCTGCCACCGGGTCTGTTGGAGTTATGAGTTGCGGATAAATGTCGTCACCGTTTTCCCAGAACTTTTTGAAGGTACTTTGGGAACCAGTATCGTCGGGCGAGCGCAAGAGAAAAAGTTGGTCGAGTACCATGTGGTAAATTTGCGAGACCACACACATGACCAGCATCGCACCGTGGACGATTATCCCTACGGCGGCGGTGGTGGGATGGTGTTGAAGCCGGAACCGTTCTACGAAGCTCTGGATGTCTTGCAAGCAACGTCACCGATCGTGTTGCTGTCCGCTCGCGGACAATTGTTTGGCCACGACGACGCGGTACGATACAGTTTGGCGGATGAAGTCACGTTGTTGTGTGGCCACTACAAAGATATCGACAACCGGGTTGTCGGTTACGATGGGGTGGAGGAAAGGTCGATCGGTGATTTTGTGTTGTCGGGCGGCGAGTTTGCGGCTCTCTGTGTTGTCGATGCGGTTGTTCGACTCTTGCCCGGTGTTTTGGGTGATCACGAATCGGCCGCCGGGGATTCGCATTACGATGGGTTGTTGGGTGCACCGAGCTTCACGCGGCCCCCGGAGCACAGGGGAGTTCGCGTGCCAGATGTGTTGTTGAGTGGCGATCATGCGCGGATCTCGGCATGGCGGACAGAGTCGGCACGAGAACTAACGAAAACTCGCCGGCCTGATCTTTGGAAGCGTTATCAGGATGAACACGGACCGATCGAGTAGCTCGATCGAAGAGGATACAATCATGGAATACTTGGCAGATATTCAACGAGAAGGATTGCGAACGGACATTCCCGAGTTTTCCCCGGGAGATACCGTTCGGGTCCAGGTACGTGTCCGCGAGGGCGAGAAAGAACGCCTCCAGGCGTTCGAGGGTGTTTGCATTGGCAGACGCGGTGGGGGCATGCATGAATCGTTTACGCTCAGGAAGGTTTCGAGCGGAATCGGTGTCGAGCGTATTTTTCCACTGCACTCGCCGAGCTTAGGTGAAATCAAAGTCGTGCGAAGAGGTCGGGTGCGGCGGGCCAAGTTACACTATCTCCGCAAGCTTTCCGGTAAGGCCGCACGTATTCGCGAGCGCCGCGACGCCTGATTTAGTCGTCCCGACCCTCAGCCGCGAACGCAGGTTGTGGTCGCAAGGCCATCAATGGGTGGCGGGGTTGGATGAAGTCGGACGTGGCCCGTTGGCTGGGCCAGTTGTGGCGGCCGCCGTGGTCTTTCGTGCGGACAGTGCCGCCATCGACGGACTTCGCGACTCGAAACAACTCACCGCTAAACGTCGAGACGAACTCTCGGCGCTCATCAAATCCCATGTCTTGGCATGGGGTGTCGGTGCCGCGTCGGTCAGGGAAGTGGATCGAAGAAACATTCTGTCGGCCACCGGTCTGGCCATGCGCAGGGCGCTGGCCCACCTCCCCAAACAACCGGACCGCATCCTCGTAGACGGCACCGCGCTACCGGAACTGCAGTTCCAACACGAAGCGATCGTAAAGGGAGACTCCGTGTCTCAATCGATCGCGGCAGCGTCGATCCTCGCCAAGTGTGTTCGCGATCGACTCATGACACTCCTGGCCTCTCATTATCCTGTGTTCAATTGGGAGAGCAACATGGGATATGCCACGGCCGATCATTTCAATGCCATTCAGCAGTATGGGCCGACGGCCCACCATAGGAAGAGTTTTGCGCCGATTGGGCAATTCACATTGTTCTAGGCCGCGGCAAGCGGACTGCAACAAATCGCAGTTCGGCAATCGTTAATCGCAAACCGTTTATTGCTGTTCACAGAGTGGAAGGGCGTTGGGTGGAGTGTCTGGTAGCCCCCCCTGAGGGCCGGCGAGCGCGCCGGCCCTTGTTGGGATGTGGGGCTGGGATGCCGACAACCGGCAATTAAGATGCGAAGAACACCACTTACGACATGTGGTCGTTGACTAACTTCGTCATCTCGAACATGCTGACCTGCGAACGACCGTTAAAAATCGGTCGAAGCTTATCATCCGCGTTAATCATGCGGCGATTGACGCTATCCTGCAGGTCTCGGCGCTTGATATAAGCCCACAGCTTTTTCGTGACTTCGGTGCGCGGCAATCCCTTACTGCCGACGACCTCCGCCAAAGCTGCGTCTGGTTGCAGCGGCCTCATGAAAGCCGGATTTGGCTTCCGCTTCTTCTGTGCCACCTTGCGTTTGGCTGGAGCCTTCTTTGCAGCCTTACGCTTGGCGGGTTTCTTCGCTGCCTTACGCTTGGTGGCCTTTTTCTTGGTCGCCTTACGCTTGGTAGCTTTCTTCTTTGTTGCTTTGCGCTTGGTGGCCTTTTTCTTGGTCGCCTTACGCTTGGTGGCTTTCCGCTTCGTCGCCTTGCGCTTAGTGGCCTTTTTCTTGGTCGCCTTGCGCTTGGTGGCTTTCCGCTTCGTAGCCTTTTTCCGGGTGACCTTTCGCTTTGTTGCCTTGCGTTTGGTCACCTTCTTCTTGGTGGCTTTGCGCTTGGTACTGCGCTTTGCCGTTTTTTTCTTGCGTCGTTTAGCAGCCATTTCCCCCTCTGTGGTAAACGGAGAGTTGCGTTAACTGCCCAACCCCAATCGCCACCAAAGTAAACGCTTATCGTAAATGAACAAGCTTTTTTTTGTGTTTTCCCCTATGAAATACGTGTCTTCCCCTATGAAGTGCGATCAAAATCACAAAAAGAACGTGCGATTCCCCCTATGAAAAGACGTTTTTGGGCGTGCGTTTGCATGTGTTCAATGCGATATTCTGGACGAACCATCTCGTGAGGTGAGGATGACAAGAGGGTCTTTGACGCTTTGTAG
>JAZDDD010000048.1:0-3610 GCA_036679545.1 Gemmatimonadota bacterium
ATTACCTTGGCAGGGTAGCGGTTCTGAACCGGTATCGTTGAATAAGCGAAACGGGAAGCTTCCGGTAAAACAGCTGAGCACCGAAGGTGGGCTGTTCCCGCGCTGGCGCGACAACCAAACCGTCGAATTCGGTAGCGGCATTCATTACTACCAGTACAACACCACGACCGAGACCGCGGATACGTTTTCTGTGCGACTCGACGTGCCGAGAAGAATTCCCGACGGTACGATCGCACTAACTGGCGCACGCATTGTCACGCTGGACGGGGTGCAAGTTATTCAGTCCGGCACCCTGGTGGTTACCGGGAGCCGTATCACTTGTGTCGGTGAATGTTCAACCTCCAGTGCTGACCGCATCATAGATGCAAGCGGTAAGACGATCATCCCCGGGTTCGTGGACATGCACGCACACCATTTTCGCGAACATCGCGGTTACCGTCCGCTGCGCGACTACGAATCGGCCGCTTATCTCGCCTATGGCGTGACGACGAACTTAGACAATTCCATGTGGTCGCAAAACATTTTTCCGACGGCAGAACTAATCGAATCCGGTAGAATGATCGGGCCGCGTGCTTTTAGCTCAGGCGATCCGTTGTATCGGGGAGACGCCGCTCGGCAGAACGCGCTCTCGAGCTTCGAAGTGACCGATCAAAACGTAAAACGCCTGCAGTCGTGGGGCGCGGTTTCGCTCAAACAATACATGCAACCACGTCGGGCGCAGCGACAGTGGGTTTCACAGTCTGCGCGTGAGCATGGCCTCATGGTTTCAGCTGAGGGCGGTGATCTCGCTTACAACCTGAGCATGATCATGGATGGTCAGACAGCGTGGGAACATCCCATGAGCTACATACCGCTCTACGGCGACGTCGCGAAGTTCTTTGGCCGAGCAAATATCGTGTACTCTCCAACGCTTGTTGTTGCCGGCCCGGGGCCAGGGAACATAGAATACTTTTTCGCGGAAACAGACGTGTGGCGAGGTGAGAAACATCGGCGGTGGATGCCATGGCGACAGATGGTCGGACACCTACGACGTCGAATGTTGCGACCCGATACCGATTACAGCTATCCACTTCTGGCACAGGGTATGGCAGACATCATCGCAGAGGGTGGTTACGGTTCCCTCGGCTCTCACGGCGAACATCACGCGCTGGCACCGCAATGGGAAATATGGATGATCGCGTCGGCGATGGCACCGTTGGAAGCACTACGTGTTGCAAGTTTACACGGCGCTCACTTCCTCGGCGCAGAAGAGGACATCGGTTCGCTCGAGGTCGGTAAGTTAGGCGATCTACTCGTTCTGAACTCGAATCCTTTAGACAACATCCGCAACACCGCTGATATCCAGTACGTCATGAAGGGCGGCGTGTTGTACGAAGCCGAAACACTCGACGAGGTGTGGCCTTTAAATACACCATTCGGGCCGTACTACTGGGTGGACGACGATGCGCTTCGCACTGACAACCGGCCGGTTAACTATTGGAACCGGAATTAGTGCTTGTGTAATGCCCCTAAATCCACGAAACCCACTAAACTGCGCACCGGAACCCGCGGAAAAACTGCAGTTAGGTTTTGAACGAAGAAAAAGTGCAACTAAGAAATCATGAGAAAGAACTAGCGGTATCCGTTTTCGATTCTAATCAGCACCTAAGTTCCCGGAGACATTTCCGCAGATTCCGCGGCTTTTTTTGGGTTGACCTTTTCGTGGTTTTCGTGGATTTCGTGGCCGTGAAACAGATGACAACAAACCTCTGGCACCTCAACGCCCTGCCAACTAACATCTCGCACACCAAGAAATCGATAACACGAGCACCAAACCCAATGAAAAAAAACACCCCGTTCCTGTGCGCCATCGCATCGTTCATCACCGTGAACGTCGCGACCGCGCAAACACTCCCGCTGGAGCCGGCCCGGTCAATTGAGTTCTCAACGGACGAGGGCTCGTGGATATCGCTCGACGTAAGCCCGGACGGTCAGACCATCGTGTTCGACCTGCTCGGCGACTTATACACACTTCCGATCAACGGCGGCGTGGCAAACACGATCACAACCGGGATGGGATACGATGCCCAACCACGGTTTAGCCCGGACGGTAACAGCATCGTCTTTGTGTCAGACCGAGACGGCGGCGAAAATATCTGGATCATGTCGGTGGACGGCGCCGACACAACACAGGTGACGTCGGGGAAAGGAAACCGGTACATGTCACCCGAATGGACACCCGATGGGGCGTACATCGTTGCGTCAAAGGGTGGCACGTCAAAACCATGGTTGTACCACGTGGAAGGCGGCTCCGGTGTCCAGATGGTTAGCGAACCGGAAAATCTAAAGCTCATCGGCGCAGCATTCGGACCAGACCCAAGGTACATCTGGTTCGCGCAACGAAACGGCAACTCGACGTACAACGCACAGTTCCCGTTGTATCAACTCGTCATGTATGATCGAGAAACCGGTGAGCGACACGCTCGCACTTCACGCTATGGTTCGGCGTTTCGTCCGACGTTGTCACCTGACGGTCGCTGGTTGGTGTACGGTACGCGGTACGACGAGGAAACCGGTCTGCGTATCCGTGATTTGCACACCGGCGAGGAGCGCTGGTTGGCTTACCCCGTCCAACGCGACGACCAGGAATCTCGTGCCGTTATGGATGTGCTCCCGGGTCTGTCTTTTACACCTGATTCCCGTTCGGTCGTCGCATCACACGGCGGTCGGATTTGGCGTATGGCTGTCGAGTCCACGAACAGTACGCAGATTCCTTTCCGCGCTGATGTCGCATTGGACATCGGACCCCGAGTCAACTTCAGCTATCCCATCGAGGATACACCAACGTTTGTCGCGAAACAGGTGCGCGATGCGGTCCCGTCGCCGAACGGCGATCGACTTGCGTTTGTTTTGATGGATCGTCTTTGGGTGATGGATTACCCGGACGGCACGCCGGAACGCGTCACGCGAGACGATGTCCCCGAACATCACCCCGCGTGGTCACCGGACGGGAACACGTTGGCCTTCGTCACGTGGTCGGAGGCCGAAGGCGGTCACATCAGCCGTGTCCGCGCTTCTGCCGGGAACAATACACGCCGGCTAACGAATCGCGCAGGATATTACACCAATCCGGTTTGGTCTCCGGACGGCCAACGCATCGTCGCGATACGCGCACCCGCCTTGAACTTCCAACAAGCTATTGCACGCCGCGGCAGCGCAAACGGATCGGACATCGTTTATGTAAACGCAACCGGTGGCGATATCACGTTGGGATGGTACAGATAGACAGGAACACTTGCAGGTAACGGGTGGCAGCACTCCCGGCGCGTCCAACCCCTTGCAGGCTTCGTTGATCCTGATGGCGCCACACGGAGACAAAGCGCTCGTTCAGATCGTGAACGAGTTGTATGTCGTGACAGTTCCGCCGGTACCGGGCCGCGCAGCGACGATCTCAGTGTCAAATCCGGACGAGGCGGCATTCCCATCGACAAAGCTCACCGACATTGGTGCGCAATTTCCCACATGGCACGCGGACGGAAGAACGGTGCATTGGTCGATCGGAGCGTCACACTTCGCATATGATTTGGATGCGGCCGATTCACTAGACACGCAACCACCCGAAGAGGCGGAG
>JAZDDD010000480.1:0-3080 GCA_036679545.1 Gemmatimonadota bacterium
TGGCTGTCGTCGAGTTGGGACAACGTTCCATTTCCGTTATTGCGATCTGCCAGAAATCCCAACACCGCCGAGCGAAGTTCATCTTTGGTTGGCAACGGCACTCGTCAACTCCTCCACGTGTTGCTTGATTTGGTTGCGATCGGTTTTGCCGTTGGGATTCAACGGCATTTTTTCCAACCGGAAGATTCGGTTGGGAACCATGTAATCCGGAAGATCACGTTTACAACCACGGAGAATCTCTTCATCCGATACCGTCGAACCCGAGATACATGCCACAACACCCAAAGCGTTCCCACCCGTCACCGGCCATGGGACCGCAATGGCAAAATCCGTTTGCGCGTAACTTCGTAATTGCGCCTCGATCTCGCCAAGTTCAACTCGATAACCTAAGATCTTCACTTGGTTATCGACGCGACCGGAAAAAACAAAATCGTCATTACCATTTTGCCGCACCAGGTCGCCGGTGCGATACCAGCGATTGTCATTGCCGTCCATCCACGGCATTGCAACGAACCGCTCTTCGGTCAAATCCGTTCGTTGCCAATAACCCAGCGCCGTCTGAGGCCCGCGTACGCAAAGCTCACCCAGTTTTCCTTTGGGAACGCCCTCCAGCTTGGAGTCTACAAGACACGCAATCAACCTTGAATACGGTTTCCCAATCGGAACCAAACCGTTTTCGGATTCTTCCGGCGACGTTTGGGAATCCCAGCGATATGCCGTACACGCCACGGTCAGCTCCGTCGGGCCATACAGATTGTCGACGACCGAATTGGGTGCGGCCGTTTGCCAACTCGCCGCCAACGATGCCGGGAACGGCTCGCCGCAAAAAGCGCTCACCCGCAAGGTGGGAAAGTTGTTGGGTTTCAACATTTTCAGCTGATTCATGAAGCCGGCAACGGCTGGAACGGAGAACCACACCGTCAAGGCATTGCGGCGCACGAACCCCGCTGGCGCCATACGGTCCTTCACTGGCACAACGTATAGCGCCGCGCCCGCCGCCCAACATACAAACATGTCAAACAACGACAGGTCGAAAGTCAGATCAAACATCTGAGAAAAACGATCTTCCGATTGAAAGTCATACCACTCAGACATCGCCTCGAGGTAGCTGAGGATGTTGAGATGCGAGACCATCACACCCTTGGGCTTCCCTGTACTGCCCGACGTGAACATCAGATAGGCGATATCCGTTGGATCCGCATCAGGAAAACTGGCGTTGGATGTGTGAAGTTCGTCCCGGCCAACGAATCGGTGTTGTGGGTGACTCATCCGCCATTCACCGAGTTCTTCAGACTCAACGTCAGGCAAAATCAACGTTAGCACCCGATCAATGTGCTCTAGCACGTCACCTAACTTCCCACTGGCGTTGCGATCGACAATCAGCGTCGAGACGCCTGACGCGTTCAACATGAAAGCGCTCCGGGCCGCGGGGAAGGACGGATTCAACGGGACATAACCGGACCCGCTGAGGAGTGCTCCGAGTATTCCTTGGAAGGCGGTGGCACTCGCGGCCGCGAACACACCGACGAGAGCCGGTTCGCCAGGGGGACATGCCGGCAACACCGCCGCCACGTTCCGCGCCGACTGTAGCAAATCCGAATAGCTGCACTCTGTTCCCTCGACGACAAGGGCCGGTTTGTCAGGATATTGCTCGGCCGACCGTGCGAAAACATCGACCAACGTCGTCGGATGTTCTGATTCCATTAACCACCACCGCCCCCCATGAATTATTGGGGAGACGTCCCGTAGGAATGATTTGGGTTATCTGATAGCACGCACCGGTTCGAAAAGCGCCGGGGCCAGCGGCCACCTCAGAATGGCCGATATCTGGCTGTGCAAGTTGTAGACTATTAGTCGAAATAACGGTGGATCTGGCAACATTTTGCGCACGGCTGCCCTTTTCATCCGGTGTCGATTCTTACGTGACCCCCACATGGCGCAAAGAGTCCACAGATGACGCGTGGATGCCACACAACCCCCGAAAAGGCCTTATCGACCGATTTCATCAGCATACGCGTCACGTAACCGCTCTAAATAGCGATCGAACAGTCCGGAAAGGATGGCGTGCTCTTCCTGAACGGCCATGCGATAATCGTCATCCACCAAAAAGTGATACAGCACCGTGGCCATGATCTTTGCGTCCAAAAGAAATGCGGTGTGGCCCACCTCGCGCATGGAATCCTCAAAACGCGGATACGAATGACTGGGCGCTGGCGAACTGAAAACGCTCACACCCACACCCGGAACGTCGCGGGAGACGAATCCAGTTTCTTCGTAACCGGCCGGGCGTTGCGGTTCCCGTTTGATATTCGTAGCCCCGAACGCCTTCGCGTACGCGAACGTGAGTTCCTCGAGCATGCCGGTGGTAATGCCGTCACGGAGCCGACCGTAGGTGTCTATTTCGACCTCCGTCCCGGTGGCCAATGCGGCACCGCGGGCGGCGTCTGCGATCATCTCGGCCATGTGTTCGAGATAGACTTCGTCTGGGTAGCGAATGTAGTAGTCCACCACCGCCCGATCCGGTACGACGTTCGGTGCTACGCCGCCCTCGGGGATTACACCCTGAATTGAAGCTTCCGGCCGAAACGTAGGACGCAAACCGTCCACTGAGTTGTAAAACCGCACCGCGGCGGTGAGTGCGTTTCGCCCGAACCACGAGGCGCGTTGGTGTGACGCCCGACCGGTAAAGATGAATCGAACCTCGTTGATGTTGAGGCAGCAGATTCCAAAACCAGCCCGGCCCCGGGCCGTCTCATTTGAGCCGTGACTCCGCACCAGGACGTCCGCACCTTCGAAGACACCCGCCTGCCACAAAGTCTCTTTGGACGGTGGTCCGATTTCCTCCGCCGGTGTTCCAAACACAAGCACGCGTCCGGGTCGGTTTTCCCTTGCCATGTACTCGGCGATCGCGACCGCGGCCGCGAAACCAACTGGTGTTTGCGCATTATGTTGGCAACCGTGGAACACTTCCGTCGTACTGCGAAGCGCGTCGTACTCGACGATTACGCCGAGTGAAGGACCCTCGGTGCCAGCGGGTGAGTCCCATGTGCCAACAAACGCGGTCGAAAGACCTGCTTGGC
>JAZDDD010000481.1:0-4383 GCA_036679545.1 Gemmatimonadota bacterium
GTGACACGCGTCGTTCCGAACGTAGACACGACCAAATCGATCCTTCAAGTATTCGAGACATATTTGTTGTTTGAAACACCGGATGGTGTTGCCATCGTCGATCAACACTCGGCACACGAGCGGGTACTTTACGAGCGCGCCATGGCAGTACTTTCCGGTGGTGGCGTTGTCAGCCAACATCTCCTGATACCTATTACCATTGATCTCAATGCTGCTGAGCTCCATGCAATTGAAGAGCAGGGAGATGTGTTCGAACGTGTGGGTTTTGTGATTGATCCCTTTGGAGGCAATTCTATCCTGATACAAGCCGTACCGAACCCGCATCCACGATTTGACGCGAAACGGTGTTTCGAGGAGATGGTGGCGGATTTGGCGCGTGGTCGTTTTGGTGGATGGACTAACCGATTGGAACGTTTCGCCGCGACCTACGCGTGTCGCGCTGCTATTAAGGCAGGACAAAAAATGGCGCAGGACGAGATCAAGACGTTGTTGCGTGAACTGTTCGTCTGTGAATTACCTCCGCACGACGTGCATGGTCGCCCCACGGTGGTCCAGCTACCACGTGTCGAGCTGGAACGTCGGTTCGGTCGCTCCTAACCGGTACGTGTGAGACGTGGTAAAGGACGACAATCCTTTTGTCCCGGTCATCGTGGGACCGACGGCAATAGGAAAAACGGCCGTGACCGAAGAACTTGCAAGGGAGTGGGAGCTCCTGGTTGTTTCCGCGGATTCCAGGCAGGCTTACCGGGGGTTAAACGTAGGCACGGCCAAGCCCGATCCGGCCGTACTTGATCGAGTGCCACACGTTGGGTTGAATGTTGTTGAACCCGGCGAACGTTTCAGTGCCGGGCAGTTTGCGCGTGCAACGCGTCGGTGGCTTCGTAACGTCGGCTCCCGCCGGCAGGCCGTGATTGTGGGTGGGACGGGTCTCTATATCAAGGCCGTCACCGACGGTCTGTTCGAGGAACCGGAAATCCAGGAGGAGCGCCGGTTACGTCTGCGAGCATGGATGTGCGACATGAGCGATCCAACGCGGTGGGCGCGGAGACTGGATTGTCGTGCGTCTTTGGGGTCGCGTCGTCGAGCGTACCGGGCCGTTGAGGTTGCTTTGCTCACTGGTTACCCGCTTTCTTGGTGGCACCGCACGTCGCCCGGGGAACCCATCGTTCGTCCGTGGTTTGTCCGACTGACCATGCCACGTGATATTCTGCATGGGCGGATACGGACGCGAATCGCCAATATGCTAATGGGCGGTTGGGTCGAAGAGGTGGAAAGCCTCTTGGCGTCAGGTATTGACCCTGGGGCCCGGGGCTTAGACGCGGTAGGATACCGGGAAATCGTCATGCACATCGAGGGCCACCTCACACGTGACGAATTGCCGGAGCGAATAGCGACAAGTACGCGGCGGTACGCAAAGCGTCAAGAGACGTGGTTCAATCATCAACTCGGACGGCATCCCGTTTTGACGGTGGATGCCTTGGATCCGGTAAACAATCTGGCCGGACGTATCATCCAGGCCTGGCGAATAAGGAATGACTGAATGCGAATAGGCATCACATGTTACCCTACCTACGGTGGTTCCGGCGCTGTGGCTACCGAACTCGGATTGGAGTTGGCGCGCCGTGGTCACGAGATCCATATCATATCGTACGCCTCTCCGTTTCGCCTACCCAGGTTTGCCGAGAACGTTTATTTTCACAATGTAGATTTGAGCGGAACGTATCCGCTGCTGCAGTATTTTCCCTATTCTCTGGCTCTTGCGGTTAAACAACACGAAGTCGCCATACGTGAGGAACTCGACATCCTACACGTACATTATGCGGTGCCACACGCCACGGCGGCCTTTTTGGCGCGCGAAATGTTGCGCGCCGAACGAGATGTAAAGGTCGTGACCACGCTACACGGCACGGATATCACGTTGGTGGGGCAGGAAAGTTCGTTTTTTACCGTTACGAAGTTTTCTATTGAGCAGTCCGACGCCGTTACGGCCGTGTCCGCTTACTTGCAACAGGAAACACACCGCCATTTTGGTTGCAGCACGTGTGACATCAAGGTCATCCCAAATTTTGTTAATAGAGACGTGTATCACCCAACCGATCAGTGTGCATCTAGATCGGTGTTCGCAGAACCTGATACGAAGGTGATTGTTCACGTGTCCAATTTTCGACGTTTGAAACGAGTACCCGAAGCCGTGCGGATGTTCGCAAAGATCCAGGAGCGCGTTCCATCGGTGCTCGTCCTAGTTGGTGACGGTCCGGAACGTGAGCGCGCCGAACAGGAAGCCGAGCAACTGGGTTTGCGTGCCCGTGTGAGATTTCTCGGTACACTGGAGGCAGTGTCCGACGTCCTGCAGGCTGCCGACTTACTGCTCCTTCCGAGCACCTCGGAATCGTTCGGCCTGAGCGCGCTCGAGGCAATGGCGTGTGGTGTCCCAGTTTTGGCCAGCAAGGTCGGAGGCTTGCCGGAGGTTGTAGTGGACGGAGAAACCGGTTTCTTGATTGATCCCGATGACCTGGACGGGTTTGCCGATGCGGGTGTGGCCATACTCGAAAATCGAGAGCGGTGGAAAACGTTCCGGGAGAATGCAGTGCAACGTGCGGGTGATTTTTCACAAGACATCATCGTGCCAAAATATGAGGAGTTATACCGCGAGGTCATCGGGTGAGTTGGTGGCAAGGTTTGATACTTGGGATTGTGCAAGGCCTCACGGAATTCCTGCCGGTGTCGAGTTCCGGTCACCTGGTCGTTACACAGGCCGCCATCGGCTTGGAGATACCGGGTGTACAGGTCGAGGTGTTGCTCCATCTCGCGACGTTGATCGCCGTGTTGATCGTTTACCGAAACACCGTGGTACGTCTCACACGAGGTGCGTTTAGCGGTGACCGAGCGGCCTGGACATATATCGGATTACTCGTGATCGCCACCATACCAGCGGCGGTGGCGGGGTTCTGGCTCGCCGATTTCTTCGAAAGTGCGTTCGATTCACTGGTGGCCGTTGGTGTGGACTTCCTCGTGACGGGTGGAATACTTTGGAGTACGAAGTGGGCCGGTGTCACAAGGAAGCAGAGCCTCAACGCGCAGGAAGCGTCTAGTATCGGCGTAGCGCAGGCATTGGCCATTCTTCCGGGAATCTCGCGTTCCGGTACCACGGTGTCGCTGGCACTTTGGTTGGGCATAAAACCGGAAGCGGCGGCCGAGTTTTCGTTCTTGATGGCGGTGCCGGTGATTGCAGGCGCGGCGGTTTTATTGTTGCCGGACATGATGTCTGAAGGACCAGGGATGCTAAACGGCGGTCTTGCTGTCAGTTTTCTTGCCGCGCTCGTATCAGGAGTGTTCGCCATTCGCCTTTTGGTTGCGTTGCTTCGCCGTCAGGCCTTTTACCGCTTCGCGCCATACTGCTGGGCTCTTGGCGTGCTCACCATCACCTGGGGGTTGATGGGATGAAGTACGATTCTCTCGATCCGGGAGCTCTTGCAAACCGCTTGGAATGTGAGAGCCTCCTTGTGCTCGAACGCGTGACGAGTACGCAAGATTTATTGCACGAGATGGCACAGGAGGGCGCCCCGTCTGGTTCCATCGTTCTCGCCGACGAGCAGGTACGAGGCCGGGGTCGTCAAAGCCGCCAATGGTTGGCTGATCGTGGGAACAGTGTTCTTTTCTCCTATCTGCTAAGACCGTCGTCTGCACCTGCGGCGGCAGTCACATCGCTCCGCGTTGGCCTATCCGTATTGGACACCTTCGATGACCTGGGTGTCGAGGCGATGTTAAAGTGGCCAAACGATGTCATCGTGGATAACCGTAAGGCCGCGGGAACATTGTGCGAAGCCCGTTGGCGGCGGGACCAATTGATGTGGATTGTGGTCGGAATCGGAATCAACGTGCATGGCCCGGTTCCAGACGCGGTGACACACAGTGCGATTGCACTGGACGAGGCTATTGCCGGTGTATCGCGACTCGCCGTGCTAGAGCGGCTTATCCCACGGCTACGGACAATGCATGAGAGCGAATTACTCTCCGATAAAGAGCTAGAACGCTTACGCCGTCACGATTGGCTTGCGGACAGACAGATCGCCGGGCCGGTAACCGGACGTGCATGCGGCGTTGCGGAAAACGGCGCGCTCCAGGTTGCTACGGTGCACGGTACTGTCACTGTCGTTGGTGGAGAAGTTGTCGTCGCGTGATTTGCCCGTTTGGGCACGCGGGGTTACGGCCTCACTCCTGATATTGGGTGGATGGTTTTCCGCCCGCTCCGAGCTACTCTCTTCCTTGCTTGGCGAGTCTGTCGTAGAGATCAGTGCCGGAGTCATGGCGTTCTCGATTCTACTTGGCATGCGGTTGCCGGTCGATTTATGGCCGAAGGCGGTCATCCGCCCGCGTTTTTCC
>JAZDDD010000482.1:0-3576 GCA_036679545.1 Gemmatimonadota bacterium
CGGAGAATTTTGACACGGTGACATTGACACCGTTCGAGAGAACATTATTTCCGTACACGTCATGCAACCGCGCTGAGGTCATAAAATTCGTGTTTGATGTCACGTTGCTTGGTTGTGTCGCGACGGTCAGTTGCGACGCGATCCCCGCAGTGATAGACACCGAGTTGCTCAACGCCGCCGTCAACGTACCCGACGCGAACCGAAGCGTACGTATCCCCGTCACGCCGCCAATCGACAAACCCGCAAACGTGGCAGCGCCTGTTCCCGCACTAGTCGAGCGGGTGAGGGTACCAAGTAATGCCGGGCTTCCGGTTGCAATGGACGCCGTTACAGAACGCGTTTCCGCAACGTTGTTGCCGAACTGGTCGCTGATCTGCGCAACAAACGCCGGCGAAAACGTTACACCAGCCTGCGCGGAGATCGGTTGCTGTGTAATCACAACCTGGGAGGCGATTCCCGCGCTAGCAGTAGCGGTGAAGGCGACCGGACTACCGGGGAGACCCGCTACCGCCGCCGTCAGCGTTTGCACTCCCGCCACTGTGCCCAAAGTCCAAGTCGTCGCCGCTTGCCCGCTCGCGTTCGTAATAACCGATGACTGCGAAACACTGCCCGCAGCAGCGCTGAATGTCACGTTGACGCCTTGAACCGGGTTGCTGGACGCATCGAGCACGCGTACCGTTGGAGTGGGGGTTACAACCGCGGCGACCGTCCCGTTCAGGGAAACCGCGCTGACCGCTTCGATGGCAGCCGCGGTCTCGGGAGTAACACTCAACGAGATCGACACGGTTACCGGCGAGTTTGACGCCGCGGGGTCGGCAACGTCTACGGTGGCGGTATACGGACCCGGTGCCAAGGCACCAACGGAAGAAACTAACTGAAGGACCGCAGGCGCCACGGATCCATTCAAGGACGCCGCAAGCCAACCAGTTGGTTCGTTGGGCCCGTATGTAATGTTGCCAACGGTAAGTTGGGTCAGTGCGCCGTTACCGATATTGCTGACTGTCACCGTGTCGAAGACATCGATGCCGCTTGCCTGTTCTGCTACGGCTGTAACCGAACTGCTCGATAAACCGATCGCCGGATTGGTTCCAACGACGAATATGACGTTGATATTCTGAGGACTATTTCCCGCACCGGTCGCGACAACAGGCAAGGTGGCAGTATAGACGCCGTCGGTTAACGTACCCAACGCCGCCTGCAGCGTGATAGTCGTATCGGTTATCGCCGATGACAGCCATCCGGTGGGTTGGCCCGCTCCGTACGCCGTCGAACCCAATGTGACGGCTCCAAGATCACCGGTGCCCGCACTCGTGATGAGAACGTTTTGCGCCACCGGATCAGCCGCACCAACGGTGGCTGCAAAGTTTACATTTCGTGGCACCAACTTTATTTGCGGTGTGCTACTCACCGTCAGCGAAACGGACACCCCTGGCGTGTTGATAGCACCCGGCGCAGCGATGCGAACGTTGGCCGTGTAAATCCCGACCGAGAGCCCCGCAACATTTGGCTGAATTGAGAGCTGGTTTCCGGCAACGTTTGCGTTGAGCCAATTGGCCCCTGACTGGTAAACAATCGTGTCGACGACGGCGCTGAACAGCGGTCCGCCGCCCAAGTCCGTGATCGTCACGTTTTGCGATGCGGGATTTCCGGTTCCCTCCAACGCGGAAAAATCGAGGTTGGTTGCCGAGATAACGATCTCCAAAACGTCGCTCACGGACAGCGAGACGACGAAGTTGAACGGGCTATTGGATGCGCCCGGAGCCACAATTGGTACGCGCGCCTGATACGTGCCAACACTTAATCCCCCATGAGAGGCACGAACCGTGATTGTATCCTCCGAAAGGTTGAGCGCGGTGGAGAGCCACCCCACCGGTTCGCCCTCGTTATAAGTGATGGCTCCAATCCCCACGTTCGTAAACGCGGCACCGCCAACATTTGACATCGAAATCCGTTGTTCGGGTGGATCGCCGCCACCTTGCGATCCAACGAACGCAACACTCGTCACCGACAATCCGATCGCGGGTGGCAACATGACTGTGACCGTTACACTCGCTTGTTTTCCTTCCGCCGTTGCGGTGATGACCGCTGACCCCGCACCAACTGCGGACAAGAGGCCCGCCTCGGATACGACCGCAACGGCAACTTTGTCTGAAACCCAAACCACTGTGGGGCCGCTGAACGCGACACCGTTTTCATCGCGTGGGGCCGCGGTCAATTGGATTGACTCGCCGACCACCAGTGACGCAGTGTTTTGAGAAATAGTTAGACTGGCAACCGTTTGCGGTCCAAACGCAACCTCATCGCCACACGCCAGTCCCACCACGGCAGTCACCGCGAGCAACGTCACAGCTAGCGCTGCACTCCTCCGCCGAAATGGCAACGGCATGTTGGGTCCCGCCTGCACTCGCATCAATGGGTCCCGCCTGCACTCGCATCAAAATCTCCCTACGGTGTTATCTGTAGCGACACGGGAAGTACAACAGGTGTATTTGACGCGTTTCCGCCTTCGACTGACAAGTCCGCCGAATAAGAACCGGGCGGCAGACCTGCGATTGTAACCCGAAGCGTGATCACCACTGGTTGGCTCGACAATTCGGAGGTCAACCAATCGGTGGGTTGTCCTCCACCGTAACTTACCGGACCAAGGGTTAAGGTGCCTAGCGATCCCTCTCCGGAGTTTGATACCGATACCGCTTGCGCCGTCGGGTTTGGTCGGTTGGCTGACGCCGAAAAGGAGACGGTTGACGGCGTCAAAAAGATCATCGGGGGCCCCGTCACCTCGACGTCCGCCGATCCACTGACGTCATCCGCCACCACAATGATTTTCGCGACACCTCGGCCCAACGCGGTGACCATACCGGCTTGTGTCACCACGACCGTCGCTTCATCCTCACTTGACCAACGCACGGGGACTCCGGCAAATGCAATTCCGAACTCGTCGAGCACGGCCGCACGCATGGAGATATTCTGACCAATAATCATTGAAACGGGTGTAGGAGTCACACGCACGGCATCAATCCGGCGTACGCCAACGGGGTCGGCATTAAAGCACGCCGCACCGAACCCAACGCAAAGTCCAAGCGCCCACTTCAACGGTACATGTGATGAGGTCATCACCGCATGGACCTCATGCGCCACTGCTGCCCGTCGAGTACGAAGTTGGCAATCAACTGCGTGTTCTGGGTTTCCTCTCCTGTGCGCAATGTGTACACGTACCGAGCCCGTACATTTGCCGTAGCGTCGTTGCCGCTTATCGCCACGTTTGAGATGTCGAGTTGCGCATCAAGCGACCGTACAAGATCAAAAAACTGTGTCCACCGGGTTTCTTCCTCTCCCGTCATCCCCGGATTGGCCTGTCGCAATCGATTTATGTCCCGCGACTCGAGCGCGGTACCCCAGTCATCGACCAGCGCCTGTATCTGTGAACGCGATTCACTATCCGTCAGTCCCACCGGTTCCGGTACGTTGACCGTAATCGATGCAGAACCACGACGACCGCCCGCCACCGCACTGATCGTCGTGACACCAGGACTCACCGCCGTCACCATGCCATCGGCGGACACTGTCGCGATCGAT
>JAZDDD010000483.1:0-12159 GCA_036679545.1 Gemmatimonadota bacterium
ACCCGCCTGCCACGAACAGGGGGCTGGAGCGTGGGGATAGCAGGCCAGGCCAATGGAGCCGCCGGTCCAAACAACTTCTTCCTTCACGGCTACCTAAGGCAGGCTTCATACCATCCGTTGTGCGTTCTCTAACCACTTGGTACTACATTGTTTACGAGCCATCCAACTCGATGCGACTCCATTAATGGCTGTATAGAAAAAAGACGGTCTGTCAGAACCGAGACGGCGTAGGGACCACTTGGCGTTCGTGGGTTTGCCACAGAGATGGAGAAGCTCAACACTCAACACTCGACACTCACCAATCAACGCTCAGCATCAACATTCAACACGTAACGCCCAACCGAAACTGCGGCCCCGATGAAAGTTGAGTGTTGATGCTGAGAGTTGAGTGGTGAATGTTGAGTGTTGAGTGTTGTTGTTGTGCTTCTACAGCTTCTATCCGGAACTACAGTCTGCGCAGAGTGTCACCCCACGCACCGTGCATTCGATGCAGACAAAACGTCCACAACCCTGGCATTCGAACCCCTCCGAGGCACGTGCGTCATCGCCGCACGCTCGACAGGTCATCGCGTCTACTTCACGGCCCGTGTCGAGGTCAGTCTGTGAGTTCATAAATTTTGATTTTCTTGATCAGTGTTGCGCGTGAAATACCCAGTTGTTTCGCCGCGTGTGTACGATTGCCCTTGTGCGACCGAAGCGTCCGCTCGATATGCCGACGTTCGACTTCGTCCAGCGACATCGGTTCGTATCCGTTTTCAGATGTTTGACGACCGGTCCGGATTTCGGCGGGAAGGTGTTCGGAGCGAACAGGGTCGCCGGAGGCGAGAATCATTGCGCGTTCTAAGACGTTGCGCATTTCACGAACGTTGCCGGGCCAAGCGTAGTCGAGCAATCGACGAAGGGCCGTGGAATCGACGGTAGCGTTTCGCGTGGCCATGCCACGAGACACGTCCGCGAGCAGGAACTCGAGCAACGCCATACGATCGTCACGTGACCGCTCGCGCACCGGTATCATGTGAATTGGGAGCACATTCAAGCGATAATACAGATCCTCCCTGAATCGACCGGACCGGACTTCGCTCGTTAAATCTCTGTTGGTCGCTGCGATGAGTCGCACATCGACGGAAATCGAGTGTGTTCCACCAACACGGCGGAACGTTTTTGATTCGAGAACCTTCAACAATTTCGGTTGTAGCTCCGAAGCAAGGTCGCCGATCTCGTCCAAAAACACCGTACCGTGTTGTGCCAACTCGAAGAGACCACGCTTGCGTTCTTTCGCATCGGTGAAGGCACCCTTCTCGTGACCAAACAGTTCACTATCCAAAAACGTTGGATTGAGCCCGGCCGCGTTGATATCGACAAACGGTGCATCTGCTCGCGGGGACAAATCGTGTATGAGCCGAGCGACGAATCCCTTACCCGTCCCACTTTCGCCGGTCAGGAGAACCGTGGTACTCCCGCTTGCGGCCAACAGTTTTATCTGCCGTGCCAGTTCCCGCATGTTCGGGGATACACCTAACGCGGACAGTCCGGAGGAAGCCGCGCCGCCTGAACGAAGTACATCAATCTTCCGACGTAGTTGGACCGTTTCACACACACGCGAAGCGGCGACCGCAAGGTGCGGAAGGTCGATGGGCTTCGTCAAGAAGTTCTCGGCACCGGCCTGCATCGCCCCGACAGCGGTCCCAACTTCGTCGTCACCTGTAATGACGATCACCGCGGCGCCCTGATCGCGCAGTCGTTCCAGGACATCGTAGCCCTCGGAATCGGGTAGGTGGAGGTCGAGCAGAACGACGTCAGGGGAGTTTCTGTGAAACAACTCCACCGCTTCAGCGCCGTCGGCGGCTTCCGTGACAGCGTAACCGATACGTGTCAGGAATTTGCTAAGCGACTGACGGACGGATTGATCGTCGTCTACAACGAGTATTGCCGAATTCGACATACTCATTCTTGTCGACTGCAAACGACGGAATGTTTAGATCCTTGACACCCAATATAGGTGGACGGACCTAGAACACTACGATTTAGTGAGTTTAGGGGTGCGAATTCGGGACCAGGACGCTCAAACCATTCCGGATGACGGATGCGGTGAACGGTGTGGTGCCCGCCTCTTCACCGTCGAGTTGGACCGGTCGTGTGACTTTGGGGGTCACCGTGATCTCGCGACCACGCAGTCGGCGCACGCGGCCATTTTCTTTGCGACGAAAAAGATCCCACATTGCGATAGACGCCGTGAGGAAACCATCGGCCTTGAGCGCCACGAGGTCGAGCACGCCATCGTCCGGCGCGACGTTCACACCAAAATCCAAGATCCCCGGAATAATCTTACGGCAGTTAGCGATCAAGACCGCGGACGCGTCAAGATTATGCGTTTCACCATCGACCACAATCGTGTACCTCGACGCACGGATGTCGCTGGACTTGCGTATGATGCTCGCCACGTACGCCAGCATACGCAGCCGGCGCTTCGATTGCGTACTGGTGTTTGCCATGACTTCAGCATCGTAACCCGCCCCACACGCAACGACGAAGTGTCGTACGCCATCCGGCGTGTCCAACCGGCCCACGTCAATGGTGCGTGGCTGACCGCGCGCAATAATCTTCGCCGCAACCGTTGGGTTTTTCGGAATACCCAAGTTGCCGGCGAGTAGATTCCCGGTGCCACCGGGAACGAGACCCAGCATCACGCCGCTGCCGATCAGACCCTCGACCGCCTGAATCATTGTCCCGTCACCACCATAAACACCGACGACATCCACACCTTCGGCCACGGCATCCTTCGCGATGTCTTTGGCATGACCTGGGCGTTCGGTCGCGATCAGTCGTACATCACATCCCTGTTCCTGCAACACGCGTTGAATCGTATCCACGACTCTTTGGCGGTGTCTGGCTGCAGCGGGATTGTGCATGAGAACGACACGTCTCATCGAAAACGCCGTTCCCAAAACAAATCAGCGCCGAACTGTTGCTTTAAGCTGCCACTGGTAAACCTGCTGGCCGTCAGTGAACAGGGTCTGACAGGTTCGGTGTTGAATGAGAACAACCAAGTGCGAGTCAACCTGAACTCGACATCGGCGGAGAGATTAAACGAGGTCGACTGATTCGGACAAACACGCGGATTAAACGTTACGAACCAACGCGAGCCGAGCTGTTTTCCAAAGCTCACCCCAACGACACCTTGCGTTTGCAGTTGCAGATAATCGAGCGGAAGGCCGAGGTTGCCAATACCGCCAAGCAGCGCCTGTTCGAGTGGCCCAGAAAACAGACCGGTAATTTCGCCCACCACATATCCAACCTGGCTATTGGAGGACAGTGCCTCGACGCTGGGAGCGCCGAATAGTAGGTAAGAGATAATTTCTGTTTGCGGAATTGGAGGCTGCCTGTCACTCGAGAGAGTCAAAACCGGATCGAACAACGTTCCGCCAATGTTCACCAGCACTGTGACATCTTCGCGGCGTAAACTCCGCACAACATGCTGGGCATCGATGGACAGCTCAGCATTCCAATCCGTGGAACCGAGGTAACGCACCCCGCCGCCCGTAACCGTAAACTCTCTTGTCAAACCACCTAGGAGATCACCCCCAAGCGGCATGAGATAGCTGCCACGTGGCGTATTGAGCGCTCCGTCCAGTCGGTAGATATCGAGATTCTTGCTGACGTTGACTTGACCGGTCAGTTGAATGTTGGCTTCGGCGGATACCAGTCGGACGTTAGTGCCCATGGTGAAGTTCAAGTTCTGAATACGCAGCTCACTCAAGAACCTGTTTTCAAACCCTCCGCGGACAAGCCTGCGCCCTTCGTCCAACCGCAATCCTGCGCGGGTAAAAAAGTCGGCATCGACAAGGGTAGAAACAAGTTCACTCTCTAAATCGACGATACGTTTTTCGACGAGGTCAGCGAAATAGACTTGACCCTCAGTTATTGTCGCGTTCCCAGTAAGTCTGGAACCGAACAGTGGACCCGTGAGCCGGATCTGCCCCGATGTTGCAAGTGTCATGAACTCCGGCACGTCAATTGTTTGAAACGCCCGGCCATCCAACGAAAGGTCGAGAATCGGTTTGGTCAGATCCTCAAGACGAACAACACCTGCAACGTTTAGCGTGCCATTGCCGGCGGAAATCGATAGACCGTCAGCAAAAATTGAATCCCCTGACAACAAGACGCGCCCGTTTATCTCACGGTGCGTGACACCAATCGGTGTAATGTGCGTGCTACCGTTGAGGACTTCTAACTGCCCCCGCAACTCCGGTCTGTCCCACGATCCGGTAATGCCTACATCGGCGGAAATGGAACCCTCGGAGTCCCGTACATTGCTGGTGAACAACTCGACGAACGCGAGATCGATTTGATCGGCGCGCGCGTTGACACTCAATGGCCCATCGACCTGACGATTTGGCATAGCCCGCAGTGCTAGGTCGATCGGCAAACTAAAGTCGAGATCGAGTAGACGGTCACCGGACCGACTCACCTGGTAGTCGCCCGTCAGTCGCATTTCGCTGTATGCCAATGTTCCTTGAAGTTGCGGAATACGTACAGCACCAATCCGCCCACGACTGATGGCAAGCGACGACGTGAGCTGTGGCAGGTCAGCCGTCCCCGCCATTACGAAGTCGCCCGACATATTGCCGGCCGCGGTCGTGGGGTCGCGCTGGGCGAGCGCCCACAGATCCGAGAGGGGCAACGCCACAAAATCGCCACGCAGCGTAGCTGAACCGTTCGTGGGAAACAAACCCGCCAATTCGAAATTCGAACCGGTATCCTCGCTTTCCATGACGAAATTGGCAAAGAGAAAGCCACTGTCACTGACCGCGATGACGGCACCATTGCGAAGGTCCCACGTGTGCGTACCTGTAATGACGCTGTTGGTATTGAGCGTCGGCAATAACAACCGCATCGTGTCCGTGAGGAGAATTACGTTTTGCTCATCGGTAAAAGACCTGCCCCACGCGGCCCACGAACCATCCAACCCTATTCGCGCCCGCGCATCCCAATCGGATGCACCCTTGGGGCCGGTCAGCTCAAGCGCAATATCCGAGTACGCGCGTTTGCGATGCGCTAACGTATCGACGGAGAACGCAATGTTCATATCACGGTCGAAGTCCGTGTGCCACGACGCATCGAGCGTCATACCCGCCGCGTATGCACTGTCCGATCGGAGTTGGTCGATATTGGCGGTAACACGCATCTCGTAATTCCCGACCGTACCGGTCAGTGTTACGAGCACAGATGCCTGCCCGTCGAGGTTGGCAAGAATATCGGAATCAGCAACGACCGGGTACGATTCACGAACAATCGGGGCAAACCATCCCAATGAATCGACCAGTACGTCCACAACAAGTGCGCCGGCCGGCCCCCCACTCAATCCAAACGCGCCGTTCACAGTGGCGGACAACGCCCTCGACCACACCGTCAGTTCATCCGTCACCAGTGCGCTGTCAACAATACGGGCCACACCTCGAACGCTATCCACCTCAGAACCAGCAACGAACGAACTGTCCAACGCAAACTCAATACTCGCGGTAAACGGGGCCGCCGCATCGCGTGTTACGTTTACGAACAAAGCGCCATACAGTTCCGTTCTTAGCAACGTATCATCGAACCGCGAAACGTCGATGTCGGCAACAGTGGTGCGCAAGTTCTGCAACCCGAGGACGCCCGGAAGCATGACCACCGTGCCTTCGGCATCAAGCACACCTGGCGGACCCGACAGATGAGCGGACAGCAACAGACCATCGGCATAACCGGTGAAGTTGATGTCACCGGCGAAAGATCCAGCTTTTGGCAGTGTTGGATATGATGACGCGACGCCGGCCAGATGCAACGAGTCAAAGGCGAGTTCTGCCCAAATACCCAACGTGTCACCTTGACTGTCCAACCGCACCCGCCCCGATGCATTTGTCGTTGGTAACTCACCGTCACGATGCCAAATAGACCCTTCGTAGGTCGCATCACTGAGCAAACCATTGAGCGAGCCGACCGCACCCAGTGTTCCCTGAAGCGCGATACCGGGAAACATGTTGTTGATCGTTCGTAAATCGATCGTAGCGCTGTCTATTTGAAAGTCCTTGAAACCAAGACCGGCCTCACCCATCGAGATTCCAAAGAATCAACCAGCCCGTCCGCAACCATCCTCCCGTCGAGTCGTCCCGCAAACGGAAGGCTATCTACAAGAGGCCTCACGTATTCAAGGTCTAAGTTTTTGAATTCCAACGATGCATCGCGAATTGCGGATAGTCCGCTCGACCCGACGAGCAAACCGATGCGTCCGCTGATCTCACCGCCGCCGCCGGGCCCTTCTAATCGCAACGGGTTAGCGCGAATGGACATGCTATCTGCCGTCAGTGACAACAAGTTGATGCTACCGTTGCCCTCCATACCCCACGGCAGCCGTGGTACGAAGGCACGTATGTCGTCGATGGCAAGAGTGTTAACGTGCATGTGGAGATCCAGCAAAAACTTCCCGTCAGGCCAACGAATCTCGCCATCCAACTCACCCGCGGTCCTGGGGAGACTCACACGATCAAGTGTCAGCGCCATCGTGGTACCGTCGATGTTGATACGGCCGCGAAGGTCGTCGATTTCGAGAAATGGATCGTTGATCACTGCATCCAAATGCCGCACGTCAAACTCGATACCGTTCTCTCCTTCAAACGGTGACGCAATGCGCACGTACGGTACATCTGCATTGATGTCATAAAACCGACGGAGCCTCAATGGATGGTGCGACCCACGGCCGGAGACTTCCCAATCGGCGTCCGCCGGAATCGAATCGATGGGTGTTCGTACAACGATGGTGCCGTTGCGTATATGCGCGTCTCGGAACGCAACCAACGGCGGTGAACCACCACCGTCCCCGTTGTCGTCACCACCCAAACCAAGGACCTCTTCGTGATTGAAGCGTCCATTTGGCATCTGATATAGATGGATAAATGGGTCGTCGAGCGTCACCTGTCCCAAAACAATTCTGCGACTCAGCAAGTCGATCAAACGGTATTTGACGTTAAGACGTGTCAACCGGACGAACACCTCACCCAACTCATCGCGGATAACCAAGTTTTTTATGACAAGACCGCTCACGACGTTGCCACCAACCGATTCGACTTCCGCCGTCCCATGGACAACATCCGACAAAAGATCGACCGCGAGCCGGGTCATCAGTTCCGCGCCTGCCTGTGTCCGAAACGCCGCCCAACCGGTACCCAAGATGGTACCGCCAAGGGCTATGCCGATCAGCGTGGCCCAGGCGCTGAGACGCTTAGTCATGAACACGTCCGATGTTCGATGATCGGAGCGTTTGTCGGAAAGGTTTGTCGAACGAACGATTCAAAACGCCTGCCCTACCGAAAAGCTGAAACGCAAACGGGTCAGGAGCCGCCGATTGGCTTCCGGTGGAAATGGGAACGGATACCGTACGAGATCGGTTTCTCGTTCTACGAAAAGTCGCCCAACCAAAACATCATAGCCGTTGTACGCGAGATCGACCCGCATGGGTCCAAGTGGTGTTAGAAGACGGATACCTGCGCCAGGTGTGACTCGAAGGTCCCCGAGGTCACTGTCAGTTTCGGCGGCGGGCGAGAAAATTTGGCCGGCATCGACGAAGACGGCCCCGACCAACCGTCCGGAAAACACCGGCAGGGGATGGCGATACTCGATATTGGCGACATACGCACGATCACCACCAATCGGGGAGACATCGGGCCGTAAATTGTCAATCGAATCTTGCACGAAGATATCGCCGACGTCATTGGGTGGCCGACTCACTTCCTCGGACGCGGCGGCGTACACGACGGGCCCAAGTTCGTTTTGTCGAAAACCGCGGACGCTGTTGGCACCACCGAGATAAAACCGTTCCTCAATTGGGACGATCTCGAAATCGGCGGCAAACGTCATCGATGCACGCACTCTCCACGCGAATACGCCTGACTGACCGATGGGGTGGTAGGAAGCAAACTCAGCAATTCCCTTGAAGAACTGGGCGCGAGGATTGCTCACGGTGGCCGCCCTGATTTCAATCGTCGCACGTGACCCTTGGGTGGGATCGATCGGCGAGTTTGAACGATCACGTAACAGTTGCAGACCGAGCGTAGATTGCACCCGGGTTTGTTGGAGTCTATTGAAATCCTCCGGACGACACACGTTCAGAACAGCACAGCTTGTCGCAGCGTCCGCACGCGTGTTACCGCCAGACAGCGAGTACGACAACGTGATGGGAATACCCAGCGAGGTCTGCCGAGTGAGCGATGCGCTACCACCTAACGATCTACGGACGTACGCGTTGAACTCGCTACGACGCTCCCCCACAACAGCCAGCGACGCGCTCGTCCTCGACGAAAAAACGTAGGGAAATCGGAGGCTGGACGTAACGGAATAGTTCAGGTCGTCGCGCCCACTTCCTCTATCATCCGTTTCGCAAGCCGGGATCTGTGCAGTTCCGATCTTCGACAACCGCGCATTGACGTCGAAGATACGACCGCCACCCAGAAAATTGCCCACCGACCAGCTGGCCAGCGTGCGCAGACAATCGAACGTGCCACCGCCACCACCACCACGCAGCCGGTGCAAAGGCGCCTCAGAAACTTGCACGTTGACGACAACACCCGAACCGTCGTCGGGTGGCAGGGTATCCGCAAGCGACACATCCACAAAATCATGCAGTCCCAACCGGTACAGCTCGACCTGACTCCGTGCGAGTGCGGATTGGGAGAACGCATCGCCCGGCTCTATTCGCAACACACGGCGGATCACCTGCTCGCCAACTCTGTTCGCACCGATCACCGAGATGCTGTCTATCGTAACATGCGGCCCAGGCAAAACCTCGTACATCACTCGGGCCGTACGCGCCGGCCGGTCCTCATCGAAGTTGCGAAACACTTGGGCATACGGACGTCCCTGCTCACGCAAAACCGACAGGATGGAATCACCGGATATCAGCATGCGCAGACGGTCGAACGGATCACCAACCTTCAGCGGGAGGATAGACTCGATTTGCGCCGTGGGAATTACATCCTCGAGCCCTTGTACCTGAACCGACGACACACGGACCGGTTCACCCTCGGTAATACTGAACTTCACGTTCACGATGCCATTGGATCGCGTCACCAACGTGTCGACTTGTGATTCAAAAAAACCACTCCGGCGATACAGTAGCAGGATACGAAGTACATCCCGCCGTAATTCCGTCTCGTTGAGATACCGCTTGGTACCAAATGGGCCGAATGGTAATGCTCGAGCAGGCCATGTGCGCACCCACCACCCAGACTCAGATGTAGCGATTGAGATGGAGAGGGTGAAATCGTTAAGGTACTCGTTGCCTTCAAACCCGACGTTGCGCACCAGTTGTCGATCGTCAACCTGGGCGGTCAACGGACATACGGCGAAAAACGTCGCGGTACTCAAGATCCCAAAAAAGCGCAAAATGCCTATCGAATCCTCATGAAAACGCCCCCATCGACACATGAGAGGGGGGCCTCGGAAAACCGTCGTTAACCGTAATACGGTCAACAATTTGCGGACCGCTGTCAACACTGCGCAAACGAAATTACCTTGCAGCCAGATGAAGATTTATACACGCACAGGAGACGGAGGTCAGACCGCTCTTTTTGGGGGCGGCCGCGTCGATAAAGACAATATTCGAGTCGCCGCCTACGGCGATATCGACGAACTGAACGCCGTTCTGGGATCCGCCGCCGCTGAGCCACCGGACGACTTCGAAAACGAACTCCTCGAATCCATCCAACGCGATCTTTTCGCAATAGGCGGCCTGCTAGCCACTCCTGACAAGGAAAAGGTCGCCGCGGCCATCAAAAAGGCCGCCCTCTCGACGGACCGGATTGGCATGCTGGAACGAGCTATCGATCATGCAGAGGAATCGCTCCAACCGCTGAAAGCGTTCGTGTTACCCGGAGGCTGCCAAAAAGCCGCGGCTTTTCACCGCGCGCGCACCGTTTGCCGCAGGGCGGAAAGGAGCGTGGTTTCGCTCAATCGTAAAGAGCAGGTGGAACCCGACATCTTACCATACTTGAATCGACTGTCCGACCTTCTGTTTACCCTCGCACGACTCGCCAACGTCAACGCCGGGATTCCGGACAGGACCTGGTAGTGACAACGCACAAGTTTTATCAACTGGACGTTTTCACCGATCGACCACTTGCTGGCAACCCGCTTGCCGTTTTTCCGGATGCTCGAGACATCGACGATAAAACGATGCAACACCTGGCACGGGAGATGAACCTGTCTGAAACGGTCTTCGTGACGGCCTCGCAAAAGGCCACCCGCCGCCTCCGGTTCTTCACCCCCACCAACGAAATTCCGCTGGCCGGTCACCCAACGATCGGTACGTGGTGGCTTCTGGGCGAACTTGGCGAATTGGAGCTGTCATCTTCAGGGACTCAAAGATTCACACAGGAAACCGGTAGCGGTGTTCTGCCGGTCGATATCCGCACGGAAAACGGCCAACCGGTAGCCGTGGAAATGGTCCAAACCCCGCCCCAATTCGGTGAGATCGTCGCCGAACGGGAAGACTTGGGCAACGCACTCGGCGGCGATGCAGACACGGTTTTGGCCGCACCGTCGCCCCAAGTCGTTTCGACCGCAATTCCGCAATTGATGGTGCCGATCAAATCCCTCGATGCACTACAAACGCTACCGGGTAACGGCGGCGCGCAACTCGCGACGATGCTCAGAAACGCAGGCACAGACTGCGCAATGTGTTATTCCCTGGAAACCGTGAACAAAGACGCCACCGTGCAGTGCCGCATGTTTGCACCGGGATTGGGTGTCCCAGAAGATCCGGCCACGGGAAGCGCCGCCGGCGCGCTGGGATCGTTCCTCGTTCGGCACGGTGTGGTACAACCTCGCAATGGGATTGCCGCCATCACGGTCGATCAAGGGATCGAAATGTTACGTCCGAGCCGTATTCACACCGAAATCGCGGTCGGTAACGGCGGAGAAATCACCGAAGTCAGGGTGGGTGGCGCGGCGGTTACGGTCATAACCGGCGAAGTAACGTTGTGATTTCGGCGAATTAATGATTGAGGTACGCGTCGATGTTGCAGGCGGTAACTATCCCGTCTACATCGGTGGCGGAATCTTCTCAGATATCCGTTCGCTCGTCGCAAGACATTGCGCCGCATCAACTTATGTTATAATCACCGATTCGACAGTATCACGGCATTATGCGTCTGACGTGGCCCACCAAATCGAACCATTGGGTAGCTGCCAGGTATTCGAATTCGCGGCCGGTGAATCGAATAAAACGCGCCGCACGTGGAGCGACCTCACTGACCGGATGATAGTAGCCGGCGTCGGCCGCGATGCGGTTATCGTGGCGCTGGGCGGGGGCGTGGTCGGCGATGTGGCCGGTTTCGTGGCGGCCACTTACCACCGTGGAATCGATTACATCCAAATCCCAACATCGCTGCTCGCTATGGTCGATAGCTCGGTGGGTGGCAAAACAGGGGTCGACACGTCGTTGGGTAAGAACCTCGTCGGCGCGTTTCATCAGCCCCGCATTGTTATCGCCGACACCGCCACTCTCGGCACACTGCCTGACAGCCATATGACTGCTGGAATGGCTGAAGCGCTCAAACACGGCGCCATCGCGGACTCCAACTATTTCCACCAACTCAGGACAAGTCGCGCAGCCATATTCGCGCGAGAGCCGAACGCGCTCGAGGTCTTGGTCAGACGCAGCGTGGAAATCAAGGCGAATGTGGTCGGCCTTGATGAGAAGGAGGTGGGAAAACGCGCCGTCCTCAACTTTGGCCATACCGTGGGACACGCGATCGAGGCGGTGTCTGATTTCTCAATCGAACACGGAAGAGCCGTGGCAATCGGGATGGTCATCGAGTCGCGGTTGGGCGAACGGCTCGCAATCACACGCCCGGGAACCGCTGACACGTTGACCGCGGCATTCACAGGTTTCGGCCTACCGGTGACACTCCCGCTCGGCCAAAGCGCGGACAAGATTCTCGCAGCGATGCGGCGAGATAAAAAGAATCGGTCCGGTTCGATTCGTTTTTCCACAATTGAGAGCCTTGGAAATATGGCCCAAACAAAGACCGATTCATGGACATTCGAACTGTCCGACGAGTTGTTAAGAACCGTTTTGTCTCAAGAGCACTTAAGTTGAATAACGACAATCGTTTTCGGGCAGTCTAT
>JAZDDD010000484.1:0-12873 GCA_036679545.1 Gemmatimonadota bacterium
GATGCCCATCATCTACACCCCGACCGTGGGAGAGGCGAGTCGTCAATTTTCGCACATCTTCAGGCGGCCGCGCGGTCTGTACGTGAGTGCCAACGATCGCGGGCGGGTGGTGGATGTGCTGCACAATTGGCCTCATGGCGAGGTACGTGTCATCGTTGTCACCGATGGCGAACGAATACTCGGCCTCGGCGATCTGGGTGCGAGCGGCATGGGGATACCAGTCGGAAAGTTGGCTCTCTACACGGCGTGTGCCGGTGTGGATCCCGCCATCTGCCTACCCGTTATGCTTGACGTCGGTACCAACAATGCGGACATGAGAACTGATCCTCTTTACTTGGGCCTTCGTCAGGAACGCTTGAGAGGTGCGGAGTACGACGATCTGGTGGAAGAATTTGTGATGGGTGTACAAGAAGTATTTCCGGGCGCACTTATTCAGTTTGAAGACTTCCTGACGCCGAATGCGTACGCGTTGTTGCACAAATATCGCTCACGCGTGCTGAGCTTCAACGATGATATTCAAGGAACCGCGGCGGTGGTGTTGGCCGGTTTGGAGGCGGCAACGCGGATCACTAAACATCCCCTGGAGCAGGAGATCGTTCTTTTCCTCGGGGCTGGTTCCGCCGCTACGGGCATTGCCGACCTCCTGGTCGGTGCGTTGACTCGCAAAGGATTGTCCGAGGATGAGGCCCGCGGGCAGATGTGGTTTGTTGATGTGCACGGGCTTGTCGTGAAAAGCCGAACGGACCTTTTATCACACAACCTTCCTTACGCGCACGACCACGAGCCTCTCGACTTCGAGTCGGCGGTGAGGACGCTCAAACCCGGCGCGCTCATTGGAGCTACCGGTGCGCCCGGGACTTTTTCTCGCAATATCTTACAACTCATGGCGTCGATCAACGACCGACCAGTCATCTTCGCATTGTCGAACCCCACTTCCAAGGCCGAATGCACGGCAGAACAGGCGTATGAATGGACGGCCGGGCGTGCGGTGTTTGCAAGCGGTAGTCCGTTTGATCCTGTCGAATACGAAGGCTCCATGCTCGTGTCGGGCCAGGGAAACAATGCGTACATATTTCCCGGAATCGGCCTGGGTGTTATAGCGTGTGGCGCGACGCGTGTGTCTGATGAGATGTTCCTCGCGTCAGCGGAGGCATTGGCACAGAGTGTTTCGGAAGATTCTTTGGCAAAGGGTGCTGTCTATCCCCCGTTGAGGGAGATTCGCGAAGTATCCGTGAGAATTGCAACGGCCGTTGCGAAGATTGCCTATGAACAGGGGCTGACCCAGCAACCAATGCCGCCGGATATCGAATTACAGGTTCGCGCGTGTGTCTGGGAGCCGGAATACGAGTCTTACGCGTGATTAAAACCTGCGTGCCTGCAGAGATTATTGCAGCGCTTTGGCCGGGCCAAAAGTGACTGCCGTCACATTTGTGCTGCTGCTAAGTGCGCTTCCCACCAAGCGTTGATCCGTTCTTCACAACAATTGTCTCGCAGTTGATCCAACGGTTCTAACGTCCTCGTTCTTGTTTTCAAACCGGCAAGATGCCCCGGGTAGGCGGGGAATCGGGCCGCCGTATCTCGCTCGCAGCCGTACATCTCGCGAAGGAGTTTACGATGCCACATACGTTCGAATCGCTTGCAAAGATGAACCGTGAGCAGCTCGACCAGGTACTGCTCGAAGGTTTGGAACCCACGTTGAACGACGAGATTGTCGGGTGGGAGTTTCAAGGTTGGAATGTCAATCCAACAGCTGCAGTGATCGGCAGCCGCAAGTTCAAAAAGGGGTTCTTTGGTAATCCCGATATCTACGGTGATCCCGCGAAGGAGTATGCGTGGGGTTACAACATGACGATGAAGCAAAACGGTTTTGACGAACCGTGGATTCCCACGCCGAGCCCCGAATCGCCGAGGCGGCATCTCTTTTGGGGCGTTCATGCCGGACGCAAAGCAGTCAAGCCGCTTCACCCCAACACACTAGTCATCGATTACCGCCTGTGGCCGGAACACTTTGTTTTGAATCCGTTGAGATACACCGTCGATTACCTTGTATATCCAAACCCGAATGACCACACGTTGATCCTTGGCAACAGTTACATCGTCATAGGACCCATTAAACTCTTCCTCGGTTACTTCCTGCTGCGGCGGGATGCGGAGCGAAGCGATTACGGACGCACGTCGTACAACCTGACCGCCGGTCAGTTGGAAACCGTCGAGTCATTTGCCGATGCGTTCTTGCCCAATGATGCCGTGATTACCGCTCGGGACGTCACATGGAACATCGATCGCCAACTCGAGCGTACGAAATCGAAACGCAAAGCCAGCTTGGGACTTGTGATGTTCATCGTCGAGCACGTTCTTCCCCGCATGTCCGGGTCGCTTCGGAAGTTCTCGAAGATGTCCAGGGAAAAACGCCGGCAGCTGATTGAAAAACGTCTTCGACGTGCCACATCTCCGTTGCTGCGCGATCTGGCAAAAATCAGAGCGTTGTTTGCGGCCGGTTACTACGGAGACCCCAGAGTGCACCCGAGTATTGGGTATACGCCGGTCGGCGAGCGCAGAGCACTCGACGTTCTCGAGCCATTGCCGCAACCGCCGGTTCACATAGTGCGCGATCCGGATGACGTCGTGACATGTGATGTCTGCGTAGTCGGTTCAGGGGCCGGTGGTGCCGTGGTAGCGGGTACGCTCGCAGAGAAGGGGCACAACGTGGTCCTGCTTGAAGAGGGTCCGCATGTACGCACCATTGAGATGAGGCACGATCCTGGCGCGATGGTGGCCAAGCTCTACAAAGAGAGTGGTCTGCAGACCACCGTTGACCTTGACATGTACCTACTCCAAGGTCGAGGACTTGGTGGTACAACGCTCGTGAACAACGCCATTTGCTTCGAATTGCGAGACGATGTCCTGGACGAGTGGCGGGACGAGTTTGACCTCGATCTGAATCGTGCGGACCTCAAGGAGTCGTTCCACCGTGTTCGGCGAGAGATCGGCGCCAAGCCTTACTCTGAATATGCAGATGATCGTGTGTCCGACATCGGCGGGAAGAATCCGCAGCTGTTGATAGACGGCTGGAAACAAAACGGTGAAACGGCAGACCGCGAAAATGGTCTTTTCGAAAAGAATCTGAATCAGTGCATTGGATGTGGCCACTGCAACTTTGGATGCCCGTACGGTCGAAAGTTGTCAATGTTGGAAACGTACATACCCAAACTGCGTCCTCCCAATGGCCGCGTGATTGTAGGTTGTCATGTCGAAAAAATCGAGCGACACAAAGATCGAGCGACAGAGATTGCGTGTAAGCTCGACGGCGGAAAGCCGTTAACGATTCGCGCCCGATCCATCGTGCTCTCTTGTGGTGCCATTGGTTCTTCGGTGCTTTTGATGAAGAGTGGAATCAAGGTCAAGCACGGCGTGAAGAATCTCGTCGGCACACGCTTCAGCTTCAACGCCGGTGCACCCATGTTTGGTCTGTTCGACGAACCGGTGAATGCGCACGATGCAATGCAAATGGGCGGATATGTCGGTTCGACAGACGGCGTAAAGACCGGCCGTTATTTGATCGAATCTCATTTTGATCCACCCTGGGCGTTTGCAGCGTCCTTACCCGGGTGGTTTGAGAAGCACTTCGATCGAATGAAACAATACACCCATTTCGTGAGCGCAGGCGTGCTGGTACGAACGAAGGCGACCGGGCGTGTCAAACGCACACCGTTCTTCCGGAACATGTTCGGGCCGGTCAAGTACACCTGGGATTCAGACGATTTGGGTGCTCTGATTCAGGGGACTTCTGAAGCGGCCGCAGCGTGGTTTGCCTCGGGGGCGGCGGTGGTTATCCCCGCAACGTTCAACTTGGCTCAGCGCATCTCCAGGGCGGCAACCCCATGGGTGGACGGAAGAATATGAGTGTGCTCGACAACGAGTTCCGGGTACGCGGGTTCAGCAATCTCTACGTCTGTGATGCGAGTGTCTTCCCCTCATCCGTGGGGCTCAATCCACAGTTGTCCATCATGGCGATGGCGGATTACTTCGCCAACTTGGACATCTTCGGTGAACCTAGCCGCCCACGCCGCCGCTCACTCGATACGACTCGAGGCCCAGACGTGCAGGTGGTGGGTCGAGGATCGCGTGAAACGCGAGTGAAAGTGTCGTCTTAGAAGGCGCTGACAGAAGGGTCTCCCGATCCGGGGAGGCCCTTTCGCCCGATTATTGTAAGTTGCTGGGTAGTACCTGACAGTGCAGTCGCCAGCCGTAATAGATGGAGGATTACAGTATGCCCCCGCTTCGCGTTGCATCATTCAATCTCGAAAACCTGGATGACGAAACCAACATCAGGCCGCCTCTTGCGGACCGCATTCGGGTGATGCGACCTCAGCTCGTGCGCATGCGTGCCGACATTCTTTGCCTCCAAGAGATGCACAGCCAACGACAAGGCGGGCAACGAACGCTAACAGCCCTCGATGATCTCTTGGCCGGCACGGAATACTCCAACTTCCATCGAGCTGTCACAGAAACCGTGAGCGGGGAGTTTTATCACGAACGTAACTTGGTTGTTCTTTCGAGATTTCCGATTCCAAACGCCAACGTAGACTTGATCCGAGACGGCGATGGTCCGCGGCCAAGTTATCAGATGGCCACTGCAAGACCGCCAGACACGACCGCCAATTTGGTCGAATGGGAACGGCCCATCCTTTACGTGCAGATACCACTGGGCAATGGGTCCACCATCCACGTGGCCAATCTTCATCTCAAGTCGAAAATACCATCCAACATTCCAGGACAGAAAATCAACAACTTCACGTGGAGGAGTATATCGGCGTGGGCAGAAGGTAGCTTTGTTTCAACGATGAAACGCGTGGGACAGGCACTCCAGATGCGTATGTTGGTGGATTCAATTTTCGACGCACATGGAGAAGATGCTTTGATTGCCGTGTGTGGTGATTTCAACGCCGAGAGTGATGACATACCGCTTCAAGCGATATGTGGCAGTGTTGAAGAGACGGGCAATCCGGATCATGGACCCCGTATCCTCACCCCGTGCGAGAACAACGTCGCTGAGTCATCCCGGTATTCACTGTGGCATCTTGGACAAGGTCAAATGTTTGACCACGTTTTAGCGTCTCGCCAACTGCTGAGTTTCTTTAGAGGCGCGGAGATTCACAACGAGACATTGCCCGATGAGTCCGGCGCGTTTCGTACGGACATAAAATTTCCCGAGTCCGATCATGCGCCGGTGATTGCCGAGTTTGAAATCCCGTAGGGGCCAGAGGTGTGAGGGGAGCGCAAACGATTTCGGTTGTTTGCCGAAACGGCGTCACCTCTGACCCCCTCGCAGGCGTTGTTAGTTGGCGATGGTTGCGGTGCCGGTTGGCAACGGAACCATTTGATTGATTGTCCGCGCGTCAGTTGGGCCGCCGTCGCCAAATGGGTCACCAAAAGGCTTAAGCAAAAACGGTACGGCGTCTAGCTCGGCTTCGCCCTCATCGAACGCGGGCTCAATCGAGATTACGTGGGTCCATTGGCTGTCGCCGGTGACGGCATCGTCGCCATTGAAATCAACGGGGAGTGTGATGCCGGTCGGCACGGTGTTGCCGTTCGCCATGACAAAATCGCCACCTGGGAACGGCGGACCTGCTGTCAAGTCACCGGGTGCGCCCGAGAATGCTCCTGCTGCATTCGCATCGCGACCGGAAACCGAGCCGTCGGCTTGCGGACGGAACTTTCCGTAGGAAATTGCGACCTGTTGCGCGGTACCGAGTTCAAACACCACCCAACCTTCGTAAACCCAACCGCTTGCTAGGACCGGAAGTGTCACGGATCCGGTCGGTGCTCCGCCCGGTGCCGGTGGGTTCAGCAACCAAATGCCCGCATCATCATCCGTGGCGGTGGCGGTCGTTGGCGTCAGAAGCACGTGTGTGCCGGGGCTGCTGGAAAAGTCTGCGGCTGCATCAGCGGAAACAAACCCGAGCGCCGTAAGTGACGCGATTCCGTTCATGAATGGACCGCCCAATATCTTCTGATCGGATGGTGCTGGGTCAGAATCGTTGGGTGGCTCGACCGTAAGCACAAACATCGTGGGATCTGGCGTGTCGGTTGTAAACTGATGCGTACCGTTGGCGTTGAGCGTAAACGTTCCCGTTGAGTTTGGATTGCCCGCTTGATCGATGACCCATCCTTCATACGTGCCTTCGGTGAGTGCTGCCAAACCGGCAAACGTCACGCTCAGTGTCTGTGGATTAGGTGTCACCGGGTCGTTGCCACAAGCGGCTGTCACGAGTGCCGCGCTAAAAACGAACAATGTTGCTTTCTTCACGTTCCCTCCAGAGGATGACAAGTTCTCGAACCTGAAGGGAATGTCGTGAGCGTAGTGTGCGAGAAGAAGCCTCTAAAACGGTTTGTTAGAGGGTTCTCACATTGCTCTAAGTTAAATGACTCCCGGGGTGGTGGATCATCCTAATGTAAATGTTCCGCATCGGGGTCGTCTGGTTATCTACGCGGCACCGCTCACTCCGAACGGAGAGCGATTGAGGGGTCTACCGTCGAAGCGCGCCGCGCCGGGATATACCCCGCCACGACGATAACCGAAACCAGTAGGAGTCCCACGCCGGCAAACATCTCGAGTCTAGTTGGCTCAACTTCATACAACATTCCAACAACGAATCGTGTCAACGCCAGGGCAGCCACGACTCCTCCGGTCAGGCCAACCAATGCAATGCGAACGACGCGCAGGACGGTGGAACGCGCAATCCTTGAAGGCGTGGCGCCGAGGGCAATGCGAATACCAATCAACTTGGTCTCAAGGGTCACCGTATACGCCATTACGCCGTAGATACCGATGGCCGCGAGCGTGAGGGCCGCGATCGCGAAAGCGGTTAAGAGGATCGCGTTAAAACGTTGGCGTGATGTAATACCGAAGCGTGCCGCTGCTACGGCGCGGACATCGGCGAATCTCCCACCGAGTGGGATTGCTGGGTCCACCTGGCGCACGGCTTGGACCATGGAGGGAATGATCTGCTCGGGAGCGATGTTGGTGCGAACCACAGCATTCAACGATGCCCAAGGGTTATGGGTGAATGGGACGTAAACATACGGCCGCGGTTCAGGGTCGGCGCCAAAGTCTCCGATGTCTCCAACAATACCGACAATTGTTCCGACGAGGGGTTCGCCGAAATCCGGACGTGTGCTGGCAGCCTTGAGAACACCCATTCGCTGGCCTACCGAATTTTCGCCGGCCCACATGCGGGCAAGGGATTGATTCACGATCAACGGCCCGGGCGGTCCCGTCAGGTCTTCGTTGCTGAACTCGCGGCCCGCTAGGACGGGTATGCCCATGGTGGAGAAGTAGCCGGCCGAAACGGTGCGGAAAACGACGCGTAGGTCGTCGCTCGGACCCGTCGGAGCTTGGCCAAACGCCGCACTCGTACGGGCTCCTGCCCTGTTCGGCGGTACGTGGTTGACTAACGCTACGCCCTCCACACCAGGCACGGCACCGAGGGATTCCTTTACGCGATTGTACAAATCTATCGCCGCACTGGGCGAATCGTATGCCGGCGATGGCGGTGTGATCGGCACGACTGCCAAGTTGTTGGTATCGAAGCCGGGATCGACGGTGCTGATACGCACAAACGACTCGACGAGCAATGCTGCGCCGATCAACAAGACGAACGTTAACCCTAGTTGAACGGCGAGGACTCCGTCCGGTAGTCTACTCCCCTTTGCGCTTGACCCGTAGCGATTGTTGAGAAATTTTGTGGGGTTGCTCGACGCCGCTTGCTTAGCGCTGATTGTGGAAAACACGATCACCGTTAATGCCGTGAGTACGGCGGCGAAGACCAGCACGGACATGCTGCTGCGTAACTCGGTTATGCGGGGGAGCGAAAATGCATTGGTTGTTTTGATGACAGCTATTGCAACGGTGGCAATCCACGAGCCTAAAAGTCCGCCGGCTACCGCCAAAACCGTGGTCTCTGTGACAAGCTGTTGAATGACCCTCCACCGACCCGCGCCCAGCGCTAACCTGACGGCAAACTCTTGTCGACGTGCGGCGCCGTGTGCCAAATATAGGTTTGCGAGATTCGCACATCCGATTAGCAATACGAAGGCAACCGCGCCGCCCAGCAGCAAGAGGCGCGTGCGCACATCTCGAACCAAGAAGTTCCGAAGGGGAGTCAACTCCACACGGGTCCAGCTACCACTGGATGGGTACGCCACGGCGAGCCCACCAGCGATCGTGTTCATCTGAGCTTTGGCTGTGGGCAAAGGCACCTCCGGACGCAGTCGAGCGATTACCCAGCTGTCGGCGTGAAATTCACGTTGTTGGAGAGCCGCCATTTCTTGCGCAGGCATTGCCGGAATGGGCAACCACATGTCGGTGTCAATGGCGCCCCAGTTCGGGTAGACGAACTCTGGTGGCATCACGCCCACGATCGTGAAGATCCCACCCTCGGTTTGGAAAACATTTCCCACGACGGACGAGTCTGCGCCAAACCAATTCTGCCATGCACTGTGAGCGAGTACGGCAACTTGGTTTGTTCCGGCCGTGTAGTCAGCTACCTGAAGACCGCGCCCAATTGCGGCGGGGACCGCGAGCAGCGGAAAGAAATCTTCCGAGACGAACGCTCCTATAACTAACCCCGTTTGTTCAAGTGTTTGAAATGCCATCGGCGAGCCTCTCACAAAGGCGACGCCGTCGAAGACATCACTTTGCTCACGCCAATCAAGCGCCGTCGGATACGATGCCACGCGAAGGCTGGTATCGACAGAGTCTCGTTCGAACAAGGCGAAAAGCCGTTCTGACTGTGTGTACGGAAGTGGGCGCAGCAGTACGGTATTTATGATTTCGAACACCGCGGCGTTGGCGCCGATGCCAAAAGCAAGTGTCGCGACGACCGCGACCGTAAACCCCGGTCTTTTTGAGGCGAGCCTTAGCCCATGTACCACGTCTTGAGTTAAAGCGCCCAGGGTGCCCTCCATCGCCGGTCCGCTTTGACAAACCCCATTGTAGGAAGCATCAGTGCCGGCTTGAACACGGTATTCCTTAATATAGGGGAGCCATGGACGCGGTGCCCGCTGACCTCAAGGACTATTCGGCTTTTGCACGCAATCGGCGAGTTCAGATTGCAGGGCGGCAATGGCTGGAACGATACGGTCAAAAACCGGCGCTGCCCAACGAAACCACGATTGAAGAACGTGGCAATCGTCAATCATGCCTTACTGCCGATTCCCCTCTCCTCGGATTCCCACTCCTGGCCGCGCGGTCTCGATCAGGTTCCCGTCGCGAACTACAAACGTCCCGCCCACAATCACATGAGGAATGCCGGCCGACGGCAGGGTTGGTTCCGCAAACGTCGCACGATCCAAAATCGTCTCGGCATCAAAAATGGTAAGGTCCGCGTCTGCCCCTTCTTGCACTCTTCCTTTGGATCTCATTGTTGGTGCGATCGTCTCGAGCCGCCGCGCCGGAAGCAATGTCATCTTTGAAAGTGCGTCCATGAGCGGGATGACCTGACGCTCGCGGACGTAGTGACCAAGCACGCGTGCGTAGGTACCGGCCCCGCGGGGATGTCCCTTCCCATCTACAAACGGCACGCCATCACTTGCGATGATGACACCGTCTCCTGCCACCGCACGGTCGATGTGTTCGTCCTGCATCATGTACAAAATTATCCACCCGCCCTCCGCTCGACGGGTGTCAAAAGTCTCCGCCGTTAACCGTTCGCCAGTGGAGACGAATTCGATGTCTTGGTAATCGATGGGAAGATTGTCCTGCCACCCGGGGTTGAACATGGCCGATTCAAGACGCGTTGACGCGGCTGTGTACGGATAGGTCTCGGTCGTCACATCCATTCCCCTGGCGCGGGCATCGGCCACGCGTTGAAGTGCGTCGTCCAGATGCTGCAGAGAACTGCTGTTGATGTGTACGATGTGAAGGCTTGCCCCGGTAGATTCTGCCGTCTCGATGACCTCGTCAATCGCGGCAAGACCAAACGCACGGGTATGTACGAACACTGGCGCGTTACGTTGTGCCGCGGTGGCGAAAAGTGTCGCGATTTCGGCAGGCTCTGCACCGGGTGAGTAGTTGATACCGAAACCAACACCAAGCGCTCCTTCATTTAACCCAACCGCAACTCCGCCAGCAATGCCCTCCAATTGTGCGGCAGAGGCGCGACTGTTTGTGCCTGCTGGCTCGGCGCCGAGGCTGGCAGCGGTGCTGGTTTGCGTGGGCCAATGCATTATCGGTACGTCCGGGTGAAACACAGACATCCGTACGTTGATGTGACCCACACTTGCACCGTAGTTGATCGGCGCCTGTCCCTCAAGGGTCGCGTACCACTCGGCAACCGGGTAAACGCCCGCCTCCAACTCCAGGGCGGTTGTCACCCCATCTTGCGCCTTGAGCGCCAGGTCCGAAGGATTCTGGCCATGCGCATGCAGATCGATAAAACCCGGAGCAACCACCAGACCGGAAACATCAAGTTCCACATCACCCGATACTTGTCCATCAGTCAGCAACGCGATCTTCCCGTCGCGAATGGCGACGTTCAAGATGGAGTCGAGACCGGTTTCTGGATCCATCACTCGCCCGCCGCGCAGTACGAGGTCGTAGGTCGGTTCACCGGCGCACGCGGCGAGAATGCTCAAAACGGTGATCACTTGAAAAACACGCATCTTCATTGGGGGCCCAGAGTTTTGAGGTGCGCCTAACTTGGCGAGAACCCGCGTGAATCGGAAGGCGGTGTGCAAGACGGGGTGCGCTCGCCCGGAAAATGTTGGAACGCCGGACCGGGCCCCAGGTATCACGATGCCACGCCCCAAAACGCAACCCCGTGTTATTTTGACCCGCGGGTGAAAGTTGGACGTTTCATCCTGAAGGGACTGTTGCACATGATAACGACCGTGACAAAATTCGCTCCGGCAATCGCTCTGCTTCTGGCCACGACATTGCCGCCGGGACCTTCCCCGGCTGACCTGAGCGCGGCATTGGCCTCAGGTTCGCTGAGTGACAATCAGATCATCCGTAGCGAGTCACTGGGCTACGACCTTCAGTACCGGGTCTATCTGCCGGCTGGTTACGAAGATCTATCCGATCTCCCGGTGCTTTTTTTGACGGATGGCCAGTGGTACATCGATCAGGGCGGGACGCCGAGAATTTTGGATGGACTCATTGAGCGAGGAGAGATCGAGCCCACCATCGCGGTATTTGTGGACAATCGCGACCCGCATCGTCTCAATGTCAATCGACGAAACCAACAGTTTTTCTGCAACACTCGATACATCCAATTCATTACCGACGAACTCGTTCCCCACATTGACTCGCGCTACGAAACCACGGCGACGCCGGCCAGTCGTGCCATCCTGGGTCTTTCGTTTGGCGGTTTGAATTCAGCGTGTTTTGGTCTCCATGCATACGAGACCATCGGTGGCATTGCAATGCAGTCGCCGGCCATGCACCCGGTCCGTGATCTCATACCGGATTACCGGTCTGCGCCGAAGCGACCCGTGCGGATCTTTCTCAGCACTGGTACGGACAACGACAACCAGGCAACCACCCGCCGGTTCAAGACCGTGCTGGAGGACAAGGGATATGAGCTGTCGTACGTTGAGGTACCTTTCGGCCACAATTGGAGCAACTGGGGACCGTTGATCGACGACGTGCTTCTGTATTTCTTTGGGCGTGAGCAGGCTCCGCTGGAATAAGGCCCTGGTCGTCCCACTGGATCTGGGGATCTTTTCCCCTCATCTTTGATGGGCCACTCGAAAAGCTGAGACGATCCTTTGACGACCATGCATCCCGAAATGGACTGGCCCGCGCTGCTGGCGCCGTATCGTAAATCCAGCCTCTGGCGCGGTCTTTTTCAACTGTGCAACACGTTGATTCCGCTCGTTGCGCTGTGGATCTTGATGGCTCGGACCATCGATACCATACCGTATGTGGCCACGTTGGCCTTGGCGGTTCCGACGGCCCTACTGGTGGTTCGGTCGTTCATCATCCAACACGACTGCGGGCACGCGTCGTTCTTCGACCGGCGTCGCATGAACAACTTCGTGGGCTTTTGCATTGGCGTCATCACGTTGGTACCGTATGTCTATTGGCGAAAAACTCACGCTATTCACCATGCAACATCCGGAAACCTGGACCAGAGAAGTTTTGGTGACATCGATACACTGTCGGTGCGGGAGTACCTGAGCCTCTCGAAGGCAAACCGACTTCGCTATCGATTGTACCGGCATCCGTTGGTTATGCTGATCGTCGGACCGGTTTACCAGTTCATCTTCAAGTATCGATTCCCCACCGACACGCCCAAGACCTGGAAACGGGAATGGGCGAGTGTTCACTATACGAATCTAGCGCTCGCGGTCGTCATTGCATTGCTTTGGTGGGCTGTGGGTATTCGAACTTTCCTGTTCATCCAACTTCCCATCACGATCATTGCGGGGTCGGTCGGGGTCTTCCTCTTCTACGTGCAACATCAATATGACGACACGTACTGGAGGTATCGCGAGAAGTGGGACTTTTATCAGGCCGGCATGGAGGGCAGTTCTCACATGGTGTTGCCGAAAGTCCTGCAGTGGTTTTCCGGTAACATTGGCTTACATCATATTCACCACGTGTGCAGTCAGATTCCGAACTACTACCTGCAGCGTTGCTACGATGAGAACCCCGAGCTGCACACGGCGCGACAGTTGAGATTGTGGAGCGCCGTAAAAACGTTGAACAAGTCTCTCTGGGATGAAGATGCTGCCCGGTTAATTCGCTTCCGCGACGTAGCGGCGGTTAGGCGGCGCATTGCGCCGGATGACGCATCCATCAAGGCTGCGAGGCCTGACGTGATACCACGCGCTTGGCGGTGACCGTTCCGGCGCACACCTGACAGC
>JAZDDD010000485.1:0-6607 GCA_036679545.1 Gemmatimonadota bacterium
TGATACTCCGGAAAGATGTTGTACAAATACACATGACAAATGTCACAATTGGCTGACGGACGTTAGGGCCTGTTGAGGGCGTAGCGCATTATTTTGCCGTGAATGCCTTCGCGATCTCGCTCCAGCTCGAATGTGTGGCCCCGCGGACCGGGCGCCGCCGAGATGATTGCCTTTATCCGCCGCTGATCCTCATCGTCTAAGTGTAATCGACACATCTCCAATATATCGCTGACATGATTTGCCGACCGGGCCCCAAGGATCACGGCGGCCACGCAGTGGCGATCCATGATAAATCGTGTCGCGACGCTCGCTATGCTGACACCGCGCTTTGCCGCAATCGACTTAAGTTCGGTAAGGCACTCCTGGAAGACATCCCAACCGCCGAACTCGTCGACGATCAGTTTGTATTTGCGCAACGAGCGATTTTCGAACGGTTCCGTAGGTGCTTCGGTGCCCAGGTACCGGTCTGAGATGTATCCGCCACCGAGTGTCCCGTAACAGGCGAGCCATAACCCATGTTCGGCGCAGAACACCGTCATGTCGCGACTCGGGCGGTGGTCAAGCACCGAATATTGTACCTGATGCAACGCGATGGGTATACCGGCCTCGAACAACTCTGCAAGACGAACACTATCGAAGTTGGTGGCACCGATCAACTGTATGTGTCCGCGCTGTTGAATCTCCGTCAACCACGATGCCACTTCTACGTAACGCTTGACGGCGTAATCCCACCAAGCGAACTGTACCATGTTGAGCCGATCGACGCCCAATCGTTTTCTCGAACGATCGATGATGCGCTCAACATCCGATCGTGTGATGTCTGTCAGAGTGGTTAGATCTGGTACGAGCTTGGTGTGGATCTTAATATTCTCGATGCCTGACTCGCCATACCGTGCACGACGTCGCTTCAGGTACTCTCCCAGTAGGTTTTCGACACCGGTGTATATGTCAGCGCAGTCGAATGTATTGAGACCTAGATCGACAAACCTGTCAAACGCGGAGAAGATCGCATCGCGATTGATGGCCGCCTGAGAATGACCCTGCGCCATTTGCCACGCGCCGATGATGACACGTGGTATCGAGTAGTCTGGCCTAATCTGTATTCGTGGGACAGCGGTGTCCGCCGTCATGTGGTCGGATCGTTGGCGAGTGGGACCACGGTGACGTCGGCATGTTTGAATGTGCTTTTTCCGGTGCGTGTGATCCGAAAGATGGCGCCACAATGAGGGTCGGGACAGGCAATGTCCGTATCGGTCGTCATCCAGTCGTGTGGGTGTGTGTGGCGCTGTTTTGCTGGAAGCACTGGCAGTAAAGCCGCGAGCGGATACAGCGGAAACGTTTGCCCGGGCGGGAACGACAAATTCTCACCACACAACTCAAAGTGGTCGCCGACTTTGTGGTTGCAAACCATCGGGCGTTCTGACGCTATGACCTCGACCCGCAAGTCGAAAAGTGTAAACTCGTCGTTTTGTGCCATCCAATCTCCTTTCGATTGCTGGGGCTCCCCGGTACCTTAGCCGCCGTCAGCGAATATCCTGTAACCCCGGTTGCGCAACCTTTACAAGACTGATTGTGCGGGAATCATAGCTGTGACAAACGAAACGGATAGCGAGAAGATACTGGCCTTCTACGGCGGCGGGTTAGGGGCAATGGCTCCTTTCGCTGTGTTCTTAGCGGGCGTGGCATGGCTTGGATTGTCCGGTGCCCCTGACGAGAGGGGTTTCTGGCCGATTCTGGTGGGCGCTTTGATCACCGGCATCTTTCTTTGTCGTGACCGAACCGGCTACGCGGAAGCGGTGGTCGCCGGAATGAGTCGTCCGATTGTCATGCTGATGGTGACCGCGTGGCTGTTGGCTGGTGTGCTCGGTGCTATCATGACGGAAAGCGGTTTTGTCGAGTCACTCATTGCCTTGGCCGAACGGATTGGCGTAAACGGCGCCGGTTTCGTCGCTACGAGTTTTCTGATCTGTGCGGTGGTTTCGACCGGGACCGGCACAAGTCTTGGCACCATTCTCATTTGCTCCCCATTGCTTTACCCCGCCGGTGTAACCCTCGGCGCAACACCGGCGGTGTTGATTGGAGCCATCCTTGGCGGAGCGACATTCGGCGACAATGTCTCACCCGTTTCCGATACCACGATCGCGTCCGCGACCACGCAGGGTGCAGAACTTGGGCGAGTGGTGCGAACACGTTTACGGTACGCGTTGCCGGCGGCGGGTGTGGCGGTGGTCGCTGCACTTGTGCTGGGTTCCTCCGGTGCGGCTTCGACATCAAACGCGGCTTTGTCAAACGGTTCCCTGGCCGCGCTCCCGATGTTCATAGTTCCCGCCATCGTAATCGGTGCGCTTTTGGCTCGCCGTCATTTGGTCGAGGGTCTGCTCTACGGTGTTGCGGGAGGTGTGGTGTTGTCACTGTTGCTCGGTTTGATCTCGCCAGGAGACCTGATGTTCGTCGATGCCGAAGCGTTCATTGCGCGTGGGACCATCTTGTCCGGTATGGAGCGCGGTATCGGGGTGTCCGTGTTCACCATCTTGCTCATGGGTTTGGTGGGCGGGATCGAGAGTTCCGGCCTGGTGGTTCGTCTAATCGACTGGGCTCGGCAGCGAATTCACACCGCACGGTCCGCGGAGTTCGGAATTTTCGCGGCGGTTTCGGCCGCCGTCCTGCTTACTACGCACTCAACGGTTGCAATCTTGACGGTGGGTCGGTTTGCCCGAGAGACCGGTGAGGCGTTCAACGTGCGCCCACACCGTCGGGCGAACATACTCGATGTAACTGTCTGCACGTATCCGTTCTTACTTCCTTTTTTCATTCCCACGATCCTCGCGTCCAGCACCACCGGCGGTGCCGTGAGTGCCATCCCTCGTGTGTCTGCGCTTCACGCCGGCGCGTTGAACTTCTATTCGTGGGGGTTGTTCGTCGTCCTACTTATCGCGCTCACGACGGGGTGGGGCGGATCCACCACCAAACGCGACTAAGCGCCTTCCACCAGAACCATCTGTGTTGTGGCCATTGCCTGGCGCAGATCTCTCGCCGGACGATACTGCTCGGAGTCCCACCATTTGCGGGCGCGTTCGGTGGACGGAAATTCCAACAGCACCAAACGGTTCGGTTGCCAATCCCCTTCTAATGTTTGGGTGGCTCCGCCACGTGCGATGTACTTCCCGCCGTAAGCGGCGACGGCGGCAGCAGCCATCCCCTTGTATTCATCATATCTGCTCGGATCGTGTATCGTGACGTCGACGACGAGGTACGCAGCCATGCGGCTCCTCTACGGTGAAATCTCAAAAAGTCTTGACAGTGTAACTCAGTTTCTTATCTTTCGCCCGTTGGGAGTCGCGTCCCGGAGTCACCTGGCAGTAATTTTCTGTCAGGCGATTATTCGGTGACGCAATTTTTTTGTCGAAAACGGAGGTTAGGATTCGCAATGCAGTTGCATCGCATTGATTTGCTCGTTTTAGCACGGCCGGGAATTGGCGTGAGGTCCATGGGCAGCCACGTGAGTACGCGCGGGCTGTGTGGCTATCCTCATGCCTTTTGTGGCGCCATGCGGACCATACCGAATCCGTGGCGTGCCGCGTCGGGATTTGTGCCGGTACATGGCCGCCTCGCCGGAACACCGGCGGCGCTGATGTGAGGGGACTTGTGAAGTAGCTTGGTTTTCGGCGGTTGTTGACGCCCCACCTGCGCTTCCGGTCCAGGTGGGGCGTTTTGTTGTTTAGATGCCCACCATCGAAACATGTCGTGACGGTTCACGACAAACAGAATCGCGGCCGGCCAACCCGTCCGACGTGCGAGCACAAGGAACGCGACTCCCGTGCCGTCCGAAGGTGGTATGGTTGCGCCGGCCGTGATTCAGGGAAAGTTCGAACGGTGAATAAATCGAGCAAGTTCGAGGGCGAGCAGCAGAACTCGCGATGCGGAAACGGAGAGTACTACTACGTCTTGGTCCCAGATCGAGAGGTCTTGGTGAGCCGACGCATGGCCGCGTTTGTCGAAGAACAACTGAGCCGTTGGCGCAAGCCAAAGTGGATCGCGTTTGTTGATATCTTTGGGTCACGCGTGCGGGTGCAAAGCAAGATGATCTGGGCCGTGTTGCAGTCCAACGAAGAACAGCGAGCGGCGGAACGTGCGTTTGAGCGAGGATGCCAGCAGGAGTTTGAGGCAGACGAGTGATCGTGGTACGGTGGCCGGCGAGGACGGTGAGTCGAATATTCCCTCTTTGCCGGTCGCGGCCGTGCGAAGGAACGTCGTTAGTCGGTGGCTGGTCTGATCCACATAGCCATGAACACCACAACAACTGTGATGATCGCAGAGATGACGAACACCGTTGCACCAAGGAGTCCGTATAGCAGACCCCCGACAAGCAATCCAACGATGCTCGCAACGGCGCCTACACTACTTGCCAATCCTTGCACCGCTCCTTGAACGTGTCGATCGGTTGCTTTTGATATCGCGCTCAAGAGCGATGGCCACATGACACCGTTTCCAACGGCAAGCAAGGTGGTGCCAACGTATAGTAGCGATTTTTCACTGGCCAGAAAGAACAGAAAGCTCGTTGCGAGTAAAAAACTACCACCAATGACCAGAACCCGATCAGACCAGCGGGACGATGCCCATTTCAGTACTGGGCCCTGTACAAGTGCCATCAATAGCCCCATAACGGAAAAGAAAATACCGGTATCGGTAAGGGACCAATTAAGTCGGGTTGCTGCATGTACCGGAAACGCGATGTAAAAAAAGTTAAACGCGAGAAAAACCAGGAAGTACACGGCGAGAAGCAATGACAAGCCTGGGAGTTGCAGGATCTGCGATGTGGGCAAGTTTGTCGTCTCGGTTAGTTCGTAGCACTCTTTCTGCTCCAAACCCATCATTTTCCCGACGTTGGCGTGCTCGGGGTAAGTGGACAGCGCGCATTCATCAGACTCCGGCAATTTCCAGAAAATGATGGCGCTTGCCACCGCGGATATCAAAACCGCAGCGACGACGGGTGGTACTTCACCCATTGCGGAGGCGCCGAGTGCTCCGGCGATTGCGGGCCCGAAGATAAATCCGAGGTTCGATGCGACAGCCATCTTGCCGAAGTTCGCGCTGCGTTCCGCTTCCGGGGTGATGTCTGCGAGATACGCGTTCGCAACGGATACGTTACCACCGGTTATCCCGTCGAGCGCGCGTGCGGCAAACAACACGATCAAGGGTACGGTGATAGTAAAATTGCCGAGCCACGTTGAGTCTACGGCGATCATGGGCGTTGGAGGTAAGAACAACGCGACAAGAAAAATAATCCACGATGTCAGGGTACCGAGTTGACTCAGAAGAAGTATTCGGCGGCGGCCAAACCTATCGGACCAACGGCCCAGGATCGGCCACCAGGAAGACAAGAAACGGGAGCACGATGCCGAAACCGAGCGTCCCGACAAAGTTCACTGCCAAGACGGGATAAATGGATATAGGAGTTGTACGAACGGTTGTTGCCACGGTTGGTCCGGATAGGCAGGCGGGCCAAACCCTGCTGAGCCCGGATTATGTCGGACACTTCAAGGTAAGATTGTTGCGTTAAAACTGCAGCCAACGCGCCGTGGTTGCTACCGTCTGGATCGATCTGTGTGTTCTACTGTGGTGCCCAAACCGTCTCAAGATGTGTGAGCTGATCAGAGATATATATGTGATAAATTTATAACATATCTCGATGTGTCTACTGATGTGATCCATGGCGCCGGGTCGTTACGTGTCCGTGTGATCCCCCGCTTGACGGGCGTCGGCCTTTCACGGGACGAATATTTGCCGATTGGAGATTGAGGCCACGACCAACCGCGACGTTCCGCGAGATGTCGCCCAACGAGGCCTCGGGGCGGATACCTGAGGGGTTTCTTCAGGCGTCAAGCAAGATTGAGGACATCAAGACTGCATACATTAGATGAGTTTTTGACAAATTTGTTTCCTCCACAACATGGTCAACACCGCGACGGTTTACTGACATTCTCAACTTCCCCCAAAGTGCGCCGACACTGGTGGCAGAAACGAATCACGTATCACGCTTGTGTTTCGGGGGGAATCCAAATGAGCGAAGCAAATTTGCTTCATCGTTGTACGTGCGGGTTCCCGTGCTATAGTGAGGGCCAAAAAGCCTATCACAAATCGGGTGCTTGCCTGTCTGTCAAACGTGTTTTGGCGGTTGTCGCGGCGCGCGAACGTTCAGGTCATCAGGTCCATATGGGTGTGGAGGTGGACGGGCTGGTGTTACGCCGCATGCTCACGTCGGTAGGTGGAGAGATGGCGTGTTCTTGTCAGTTTGGCCCGTGTCCAATTCATCAACAAGCCGCCTAACAATACACTGCTGCGAAGGCATCAATCGGCGCGCAGCGCGTCAGTGGGGGGAATTCGTGTTGAACGTCGCGCCGGGAGGATAGCAGCGATCGATGCGACGCCAAAAAGCAATAGTCCCACCCCAGCAAACACCCCTGCGTTAACCGTACTTATCGCGTAGAGCAACTCGCTTATCAGCCGACTCAGCTGCCAAGCCGCAATGATTCCAATGACCAGACCCGAGGCTGCAAGCGTCATCGCCTGGCGTACGATGGTATTAGCCAAGTTGTTCGGACTTGCC
>JAZDDD010000486.1:0-9084 GCA_036679545.1 Gemmatimonadota bacterium
GAACGTGAACGCACAAATCATCTCTCCTGGTAAACTGTCGTCGCCCCATGCCGCACTGGACGGTATCAGGAATTGTACGGCCTGTCATCAACTCCGCTCGCGGGGCATTGTTGATGAAAAGTGCCTGGATTGTCATCAGCCCATCAGTAATCGTTTGGCCTCCGAGACTGGTTTACACGCAACGTTTCCCGCGCAAACCTGTTCCAACTGTCACAAAGAGCATGGCGGAAGAGGGCTGGATATTCTCCGCTTCGACTCAACGTCGCTCGATCACAATGACACCGGTTTCCAACTTCGCGGGGCCCATCAGGAGACCGCCTGTCGAGACTGCCACACTGGTAATTTGATCGAAGATGACGCAGTAAGACGGGCCAAACGTGAGGCAAACGCGCTGTCTCGCACCTTCCTTGGCCTCGGGCGCCAATGCACATCATGCCACGTCGATGACGATCCCCACGAAGGGCAGTTTCCTAATCGCACATGCGAGGACTGCCATACTGAACAACGGTGGTCCGACACGCCCGGTTTCGATCATGCGGCCACACGCTATCCGCTGACGGGATTACATCGTCAAGCAGAGTGCCAGCAATGTCACGCGGAGGCCAGTTCTTCCGAAGGGGTGTCTTTTGTACGTTACCGTCCCGTGGCGTTTCAGTCCTGTTCCTCCTGTCATCGTGACACCCACAACGGCACGATGGGATCCCGTTGCACCGACTGCCACTCCACTGCCGGCTGGACACGTGTAAACCGCGCGCGTGTAGAGAGTCGGTTCGATCATTCGACGACTGGATTTAACCTCGTCGGACAACACGCCAGTGCCTCTTGCGAGAGTTGCCACCAGTTTCCGGCCACACGCACGGCCGTGTTAAACCTGACGATCGTACCCGGGACAGAACGCCGCACGTTTCCGACACCGACCGCCAACGATTGTATCTCATGTCACATCGACTATCACGACAACACCTTTGCTTCGACGCCTGGCGGCATTGTTTGTGAAAACTGCCACAATCAAACGCAATGGTTTCCGGCGAGTTATGACCTAGCACGGCACAACCGTGAAGCTTCGTTCACCCTCACGGGGGCCCACGCGTCGGTGCCGTGTACGGGTTGTCATCAACTGGACCCCGATACGCCGCACTTGGTATTTCAGCTTGCGACCCAAACTTGTGTGAGCTGCCATACCCCTGACGACCCTCATCAGTCACAATTCTTTGATCGAACATGCGATACGTGCCACAATACTCGCGCGTTCGCCATCGACAATTTCGATCATTCGACAACAAAATTTCCCCTCGACAGCGCACACGACCGTGTGTCGTGTCAAAATTGCCACTTCGAGCAATCTGTGACAAATGGCACGAGGTTCGTGCGATACATGCCTTTGGGAACGGCGTGTCGGGACTGTCACGGAGAATGAACCATCTCAATGTGTTTCCGTTAGCCGCGTTGGCGCTACTGTTGGCGACCGCCGCCCTACCCCGCGCCGTAACGGCACAACGGGCGGATTCGCAAAACCCTCATGGCGTATTGCCACGCGGGCTCGACTGCACAAACTGTCATCTGCCCAACGCGTGGACACCGGTGAAGGAAGACATCGTGTTCGACCACAATCGTGGCACACGATTCCCGCTCGACGGTCGCCACGCATCGGCCACGTGCAGCAGTTGCCATCTGAATAACCGATTTGACCAACCACAGGCAACACCCGCTGACTGCACGAGTTGTCACGTGGACGTCCACCAGGGTAACCTCTCCTCGAACTGCCTTTCATGTCACAACACGTTGTCGTTCACGGAGGTCCGCGGCCTCGACGTACACGCCGCGACGCAGTTTCCATTGCTCGGCGCCCACATGCAGGTGACGTGTGAGAGTTGCCATGTAGATGACCGGCGTGGTGCGTTTACGACGCTTGACACCGATTGTATGTCGTGCCACCAACCTGACTACCAAAACGCGCAATCGATCGATCATATCGATGCTGGCTTTCCGGAGACGTGCGAGCAATGTCACAACACGCTAGCGTGGGCGGGCGGGACGGTATTCGATCACATCACCGTCTCCCGCGGTTTTGCATTGTTCGGCGCGCATGAGCAAACGAGTTGTCGCGGATGCCATATCATGCCCGGCGCGGCGCTTATTAATACGCCTGCAAACGAGAATGACTGTGTCTCATGCCACTTGGCGGATTATCAAGACGAGCACGGAGGATCACGATTCCCAACGACGTGCCTGCAATGTCATACACAGGACACGTGGGACGACGCGACATTTGATCACAACACGGCGACCGCATTCCCACTAATCGGGGCACATATTCGCACGAACTGCGATAACTGCCACACACAACCCGGGAATCGATTGATCTTCACACCGGCGAATCCGGAAGACTGCATCGCCTGCCATCTAGCAGACTATCAAAAGGAACACGCGACAACCGGTTTCCCAACCACTTGTTTGAGCTGTCACACTCAGGAGGATTGGGGCAACGCAACATTCCAGGACCACGACGCGCAATTCTTCCCGATTTTCTCAGGGAAACACCGAAACAAGTGGAACAATGATTGTACGACCTGTCATGCCGTGGCCGGCAACTTCGCAGCATTTACGTGTCTGAACTGTCACGAACACAACAAGACAAAGATGGACGACAAGCACAAAAATGAGGCCGGTTACGTATACGAGAGCACCGCGTGCCTTAGCTGTCATCCAGATGGGCGGGAGAAGTGATCGAGACGATGGCGCACGCAACAATCAGGACGTTGTTGAGTGGAGTTTTGATCGTCGCATCGGCCATGGCCCTATCCGGCCAGGAGCAAACCGTAACAGTCATCGTCGAACATATTGCCGGCGCCAACCTATATTTGGACGAAGGCACCGAACACGGCATCCAACAGGGCGATACACTCACAGTCTTTCACGGAAACCCAGAACAACACATAGGATACTTTCTCGTCGTAACCGCGTCGGCCACGCGTTCGGTCGTAACGTTTTTGGCTGAGCCTTTCGCGATCACGCGGGGTCAGACACTACAGCTACGACTGGCCCGCGAGGTGTTCGCAGCGAGGCGCGCGGCAATTCCCATGCGTCAAGTGACGCGTGGTCCGAGGTATCGCCAGTCCAGGCCGGCAGTTCGCGGTCGAATTTCGGTTGGCCTCGATGGAATTCAATCGTCAACCACACCACTCGGCGCCGATGGGGAGGCCATCCAGCGGACGTTTTTGACACCGTCGGTACGGCTCCGTGCAAGCGTGGGCCAACTTCCGGGTGGGATGCGATTCCGCACTAACATGCGGCTAGCCGCACGATACGCATCGGAAAACACATTTGATGCTACCCGCTCGGCACGCATCTATCAAGCAAGCATTGCGCGTACCGCTAGTAACGTCCGCTTTGAGGCAGGCCGGTTCTACAACCCATACGAGAATTACAGTGGCTACTGGGACGGCGCCATGCTCCGCCTCGGCAACCAACGGGCCGGGATCGGCGCGGTGGTTGGGTTTGAACCGGACCGTGGTAACGAATTGTTCAATTCAGAAATCGCAAAGTATTCCGTGTTTGCCGATTTTGAGTATGCCTCTGGTCCCCTCCGATACCGGACCGACATTTCGTTCCACCGTGTGTACCCTCAACCTGGCTTAAACGAACATACGTTCCTGGGTTGGAGTCAAACGGTGGGCATAGGACGTTTTCGCTTGACGCAACGCTCCCAGCTCGACCGCGATCCTCAATCGAACAAACTCGTGTTTACGAATATCCAGGCGCGAATCGCGACGCCCTTGACCAGAACGATGTCCCTGCGGGCACGTTACGTCTACCGGCGTCCGTACTTCATGTTTCGCCCGAACGATGAAATCTCGTACCGTCGAGAGGAAGCAAATTTGGGTGTTTCGTTTTCCGGACCCGAAGGTTCGATGAACTTCGATGTGGGCGCCGACCGGATCGAGACGGGACCGCTTGGATGGTCGTACTCCTCGTCTTTTAACCTCGGGCAAACGGTCATCCGCGGGTTATCCTTGAGCGGAGCTGCACGGTACTGGACCAGACAGGGTTTGACCGGCTTCTACGCGTCGCCCGGCATTGGGTTCACCAGTAGCGCCGTTCGTTTGATCGCCGATTATCGCGTATACGTTACTGACATCGTAAACGGCAAGTTGACAACGCATGGTACGACACTCGGTATCACCGTGCCGATTGGACGCAGTTCGTACATGAACGCAAGGGTTGGCACGCAGCGGGGAGATCGTATCAAAAACGTCAGCCTTCACGGCGGCCTCTCCGTCAGTTTTTGAGATTTATGGATTTTCAACCAATACTCATGACTGCGGGGGCCATGCTCGTCTTTGTCCTCCCCTTCTACCTCCGCCACCGCGCCCAAGAAAAAAGGACCATCCGGGCTCAGGCTCGAGCTAAAGAAGATGGCGTCCATGAACCCGTCACAATTCACCCGCGGATCATCGCCGAAGCGTGCATCGGTATCGGCAACTGTCTGAGTGTGTGCCCCGAAGGAGACGTAATCGGTTTCATCCATGGGCAAGCGGTTCCGATCGCGCCGGGCAAGTGCATAGGGCACGGTCTGTGCGAACGCGCATGCCCGGTCAACGCCATTGAGCTTGTCTTTGGCACGGCCCAGCGGGGTGTGGATCTCCCAAGAATAATGGAGAATTTCGAGACAAATGTCCCGGGCATCTTCGTCATCGGTGAATTGGGCGGTATGGGTTTGATTGGGAACGCGTTTGAGCAAGGAAAGCAATGTGTTGAAGGCATCGTAAAACGGCCGCGATCAGGACCAGCCGATGCCCTCGACGTCGTCATCGTGGGATGTGGGCCGGCAGGCCTGTCGGCCTCACTTCACTGCAAACATCATGACTTAAAGTTTGCCACGATAGAGAAGGAGGATGTCGGCGGTACGGTTCGACACTATCCTCGCAAGAAACTCGTAATGTCTCGGGCATTGAAGATCCCTGGTTACGGCAAAATCGACATTCGAGAAACTCGCAAAGAAGAACTTATCGAACTGTGGGAAGACATCGTGGAAAAGACAAACCTCACGGTGAACACAGGCGAAACGGTGAGCGACGTGTCACAAACGCGAGATGGGGCGTTACAAGTCACGACAGCGAACGCCGTCTACAAAACAAAGAGCGTCATTCTTGCCATAGGGCGAAGGGGTGTTCCGCGCAAACTCGATGTTCCTGGCGAACATCTCTCCAAGGTGATGTATTCACTTCGAGAGCCTGATGCCTTTCGCGATGACGAGATCACAGTGGTCGGCGGGGGCGATTCGGCCGTTGAAGCAGCGCTGGCCCTTGCGGAGCAAGAGGACAATCGTGTTTCAATCTCCTATCGACGGGACCAATTCGGTCGCATCAAACCGGCCAACAGACAGCGTATCCAAACCGCAGCATCCGAAGGCCTCGTGGAGGTCCTCTGGTCAACCAGTGTTGTCGAGATAAAGGAGGAAACGATTGCGTTCAAAGATGGCGCGGGACAGGTACATCAACGACGCAACACGGCACTGTTCATCTTTGCCGGCGGGCTGTTGCCCACTGCCTTCCTCAAGAGTTGCGGCATCGAAATCGACACGAAATTCGGAGATCCGCTTTCACGTGGCCGCGTGTAATGGTTAAATCTGATTGAAATAGGAGGACCGGCTCAAATCGACTGCCGAGCGCTCTCGCAGCTGTGCCGAGATACGTTTGACGGCGCCCCCCCCTTTCGCGCCCAAGCGACCTGACACATCGTTCGGTATGGACACGACACCGCCCGTCTCGTCCGAGTTTCTCGGGCTCCAAGCCGCCGTCGCCGGCCGGTACTCGCTTGACGCTGAGATCGGTCGAGGTGGTATGGGTATTGTCTACCGGGCAAAGGATGTAACACTCGATCGGGTGGTAGCAATCAAGCTTCTTCCGCCCAAATACTCGCAGCAACCGGACATACACGAACGCTTCCTCAAAGAGGCTCGGACAGCCGCCAGACTTTCGCACCCAAACATCGTGCCGATCTTTTCGGTCGAGGAATCGGACGGTTTTGTCTTCTTCGTGATGGCGTATATCGACGGCGAAACGTTAGCCGAACGAGTGGCGCGGATGGGTGTTCTCAATCCAAATGACGCCGCACGCATCTTTCGCGAGGTCGCTTGGGCCCTGAGCTATGCGCATGCACAGCAGCTTGTGCATCGGGACATAAAACCCGACAACATCATGTTGGAAAGCAAAACGGGACGTGCCCTTGTGATGGACTTCGGCATCGCCGGAGACACCACCGACGAGACCGGGATGGTGCTGGGGACACCCCACTTTATGAGTCCCGAACAGGCGTCGGGCGAAAATGTATCGTCCGCAAGCGACCTTTACTCGCTTGGCGCAACACTATATTTCGCACTTTCAGGACGGCCGCCTTTTGACGGCGACGACTCGCCAAGCATCTTAGCTCATCACATCCGCACCACTCCACAACGCCTGTCAAAGGTCGCTCCAGGTACACCAACCAAATTGTCTGGCATCACCGAGAAGTGTCTCGCAAAAGAACCAACCGATCGTTTCGCGCGCGCCGAAGAGATTGCCGAACAGCTCGACCGGTCGATCGAAACCAAAAAAGAAATTCCCGTTGCCGTACGCGCGTTCGTCACCAACGCAAAGGAGCGCCGAGGCGGTTTTGCTACGTATATCGGATTTTATATCGCGTTGATGAGCACACCGATCATATTCGGATCGATGGCGGTTGCACCCAGCATGTTGGCTTTGTTAGGCATAGTAGCCGCGGCGGCGGCAATACCGGGGTTATATGCCACCACGCGCGCCCGGCATCTCATGACAGCAGGGTTCGACCGCCTTGACCTAGTCCGGGCGCTTGAAGCAGAGTATCAACTGCGCGTAGAAGAATTGCCTTTCATTTACGGTGACGCCAACAAAAACATTGCCGGCACTTTCAAATTCGCGGGTAACCTCGCACTCACCCTCGGAGTCGCGGGCGTCACACTTGCGCCTATCGCGGGATTGCTTATTCCTACGTTGTCGTGGACCCTACCGTTCGGACTCCTTTCCGCAACGCTTGGCATTTTACTCCGCGGCGCTGCGAGCAGACGCATGGCGGGCCGGGAAAAACGTCGCATGAATCGTTGGAAGGGGTTGCTCGGTAAGTGGATCTTTCGCCTCGCCAGCTTCAAGTTAACAAGGAAATCGGACGCCGCCCGCCTAACATATCGACCGACCGAGATGGCGGTTGGGATGGCTGTCCTTGGATTGTACGAAGCGTTACCAGATTCTACCAAGGATACACTTGGCGACTTACCGGCCGTGGTGTCCGGGCTGGAACAGGACGCAAAGCGAATGCGTCAGCGTGTCACGGAGTTGGACGAAGTGCTGGCCGTTTCATCCGTGCACGAGAACTCCTCCAATCTCGAGGAGGACTCGCTGGTAGCACAACGAACACGAGCAATGACGTCGGTAAGAGAGGCACGCCAACAAGCGGCTACGAGACTCGCAGATGCCGTGGCCGCCTTGGAAACCTTACGCGTCGATCTCCTGAGAATCCGGGTGGGCGAAGTATCGTTGGATAGCGTTACGCACAACCTCGGTGCAGCCCGGGAGATTGCCGAACAGGTGGATCGCCTCGTTACCGGTCAAGACGAAGTGTCACAACTGCAATAACATGGCTTCGCCTAGCGACCCTGCGCCATCACTTCTTCGATCTCCTGCGCAGTATACGGAAGCCCGGTACTGAGTACCTCGTACCCATCCGTCGTCACGACAATCATGTCTTCCAGATAAAACGCATCATCCCCAATCTCGAACATTGGTTCAAAGGCAATCACCGCACCCTCGACAAGGGTGTCCAACGGTGTTTCACCGCTGTCGATTCCAACTCCGTGGATACTCCAGACTGACATGCCACGTTCACTCGATAAAAAGGTTGCGGCGGTCCGCCCCTGTCGGGTTTGCATTCCATCGGCAAGTCGCTCGACCTCGGCCCGGCTCGCCGCCATCACATCCGCGATGGTCACTCCCGGCCACATAGCCTCCATACCTTTCCGGTATGCAGCAATGAGCAGATCCCACGTTTCCGCCTGACCCGGCGTAAACCGCCCCGCCACGGGGATTGTTCGTCCCACGTCACCACCGTAGGAGTTGGCCGTGCATCCAACATCGACTCGCACGAGTTCGCCGGCGACCATTGTTCTGTTCAAATGGGAATAATCGAAAAACGCGCGCACAAGCCGGTCTACGTGGGCATTGGGTCCGGACATTGTCCACGGCCAGAACGATGGTCCTTCGCCACCGGCCTGGATACAGCCGGATACGACGGCAGCTTCGGTTTCCCGCTGCGTAGCGCCGGGACGAATCCGACGGATACCAGCCAGTAGGGCGTGGGCCGTAATCTCCGCGTTGCGTCTTAAGATCTCAACCTCGGTTGGGGATTTCTTCCATCGCATTTCTTGGATCGTACCTCGCGCCGATTCGATTGTTACCTCGGGAAAAGCATGTGCCAGGCTGCGTCGCCACAAGTCCTTCTCGCCGGCGATCGGCCAAAGCTCATCGGGTGCGCCCGGCAATTCGGGACGTCGGGACGCGTCTACATAAAAGCGACGGATTCCACTGTCGATCTGCATGCGTAAGTATGGAGTCAAGTCATCCCACGGCCGCACAGCATTCACGCCAAGGCTATCCGCCGTTGCGGACCCAAGTCGCAGCATGAGATTCTGTACCGGAAACCCAAAGGAAACGGGTGGCGGCGGAACGAAGAGATGCGCTTCCTTACTGGGACCGTCCAACGCTAGTATCGCGCCCGGTTGATTTACCAGACCGGTGAAATACAGGAACGTTCCGTCCTGAATCCAACTCGGTTGTTCCATTTCCTTCGGGCTCGATTTGGCATGCAAAAGAACGATGCCGTCGGGCAAACGGTTCATAAGTGCTGCCCGCCGCTCGGATAATTCAACAAGCGAGATTTCTTGGGCCCGCACAGGCGCGGTCAAAACGACTATACTTGCGAGCGTGAGTTCACTTAACCGAAAGCAGCGTCTAAGCATCTTCTCTGACCTTTCTTTGCGTCCAAAATCCAGCTCGACGGCCAATGCGTTCCCGT
>JAZDDD010000487.1:0-3121 GCA_036679545.1 Gemmatimonadota bacterium
CATTGTCGTGAGCGACGCGATGGCCCAGCGTTATTAGCCCGGAGAAAACGCTGTCGGCCGACGTGTGAGGGTGCTTGGCGGTGACAATGCTGCGCCGTGGTGGACCGTCGTTGGAGTTGTGCCTGACGTGCGCCATCGAGGCCTGCACGTCACACCGGTGCCAAAATTATATCGGCCGTTAGCCCGGACGCCAAGCCGGGGACGAATCGTCATAATGAAATTTCAGGGAGACCCTTCGATGATCATTCCACCGGCAGAGAACGTCGTGTGGGAACTCGATCCGAATCTGGCGGTCACCGATGTGCGAGAGATCGACAACTTCATCGCCAGCTCGGTCGCTTCACCACGGTTTCGTACGTTGCTGCTGAGTCTACTCGCGGTTCTGGCGTTGGTATTGTCTCTTATCGGTATCTATGGCGTTCTCGCGTATACCGTAGCGCAACGGAAATCCGAAATTGGGATCCGGATGGCACTCGGAGCCAGTCACCGTGACGTAGTCGCAAATGTTGCAAGGGGCGGGCTCGCCATGACCCTCGCCGGTTTGGGGCTCGGTGTTGTGGTGGCTTTCTTTGCCGTTCGAATTCTCGACGCATTCCTGTTTGAAGTACAAGCCCTCGATCCGATCATGTTCTTTGGAACCGCGGGTATGTTGGCCGCGACGTCAGCACTCGCGAGCTTCGTTCCCGTCCGTCGCGCGACACGGGTCGACCCGGCAGTGTCTCTCCGAGACGATTGACTTCCGTACTCGGCCTTTGGCGCACGCAACGGAGTTAGCCCAGCCGAGTCGGAAGGTTGGCGCCTGGTCCTCTTTCGCCATCGGGCCTTGCACGTTTAAGGGTCGCGCGAGTACTCATATTGGACATGCGCGTGCGTTATCGGATTTGAAAAAAGACTACTCCACGGCGTTATCGAGCCGCTAAAAACTCGCTCGGTACTGCAACCCGGCACGACCTTCGGGACCAATTAAAAACGTGGGCGGTCGCAGGCCAAATACTCGCCACCGCCCATTAACCACCTTGGCGGCGGTGACGCCATACAAAGCGCCGAGCACAATATCTGACATCCAGTGGCGATTGTCGTTCAACCGAGACCATGATGTCAATGACGCACCGGTGTACATGACAACGGAGACAGCAGGGTGGCCGATCGCATCTGACACCGTAGTGGCCAGACTGAAAACGATGGCAGAGGTACCGCTCGGAAAAGCGGTTTCTTGGGTTCCATTGAACCAATCGAAATTGGTCACATCACCAGGTGTATCTACGGGCCTCGTGCGTCCGAAGATCCCCTTCGTTCCAATCATCATAGCCGACGACAATCCATACGACGCGAGAATCTGAAGACCGGTACGGGCTACTTTGGCTTCACGCGCAACGAGTCCGACCCCCAACGCCCCAAACCCGGCAACCTGAAACACGATCGGTTCCTTTCCCTTTTTAACCAACTTCGCCACATCATTCGTGGCATCCGACCGAATGTCCTGGAAGAACTCGCGGAGTGGATCGTCCACCGCGAAGATCAATGCTACACCACCGGCCGCCACCAACGGATGCCACCATTGGATCGGCATGAAGTCGTCCTGGGCCACCGCATACTTAGGGGGTCCAAGCAGAACAATGGAGACCGTTAGAACAAGAATTCTGTGCATGAGGCATATGATTCGAGGGAGCAAAAGGGATCTTAGAATCTAGGTCGAAACCATAAGAGGTTCCATACTTAATTGTGGCTCCTTGTACAAATCCTAACCGCAGGGCAAAAATCGCATTTGTTTCGTTTTCGTTGCTCGGCCAAGGGTAACGCCTGCGTGAATGCTATTGCTAGGTGATGCGTTGGTCGAATTCAATAACTCTTCACTCCCCACCCACGTGAGAGAATTTCGATAGATCTGCGTTACTACCGGCATGGACTGTGTCACCTTCATGTAGATCGATGCCGGTGTGCGATTGAGGCGACCCGCACGGATGATTCCCAGTATATCACCAACAACCTAACGTTTCGGTCCAGACACGTGTCCGTCCGTACATGAACGCGCGTGTGCGGCCGCGGTGTTGCTCGCCGGCCGTATGGGGAGCCTTAACGGCGCGGAAACTTGCGAACCAATGATGGTGGAGCCTAACGCATTCATCTGGGTCTCGTCTAACCGGGAAAGTCTTGAATCTTACATCATGAAAATTGAATCTCTCCTCTTCCGTCCCATAGCCGCCGCCCTATGCCTTACCGCCAGTCTTCCGATGGTCGGCAACGCTCAGGACTCCGTCCTGATCGCTCCTGGCTTCGACGTCAACCGCGCAATGCTCCGCGACGGATCTCGCTTCACGCCATTCCTTGTCGAAGAATCGCAGCCATTGCGCGAGGCGCTCAAGGACGGAGTGGTCGATGAGGACACGCCTATTCTCGTGTTAGAGCGCGGAGGTCAACGGCTCGCCTTGATGACGCGCGAAATGATGTTCCACCATGTCGCGCAAGGCGAACTGGCGGGCGAGCCATGGATGGTATCGTTCTGAGCGGCGTGCAATACGGGAGTCGGTCTGACTCCCCTCGTGGACGGACAGGTGCACCATTTCCAGGCTCGTGGCCTGTACGACGGCCTCTTCCTCATGTGGGATGAGGAGTCGGGTACGTACTGGAACCACATTACCGGCGATGCGTTGTACGGACCGCTTGTCGGCACGAAGCTCCAACTCGAGAACGTGCTTCAGACGACGCCGAAATCCGCGTTGGCTGAGGACGATCTGACGCGCATCGCGGTATCGAACCAATCGCTCCGCCGGCGCGGCCGCGGCCGATCGTGGGTCGATCGCGTGCCGGTGCTGCGAGGCATGTTCCGATCCACGATTGACAAAGAGGATACTCGACGTCCCACGATGGATATGGGACTGGGCATTTGGAACGATGACGCCGCGCGGTATTTCGCGGTGAATATCGTGCTCGAGAACGGGAACGTCGTGATCGACACGTTTGCAGGGCGCCGATTGCTCGTGTTCGTCGAGCCAACAGCGAACGTGCTTTGGGGCCAATACACCGCAGCTGACAGCGCCTGGTGGGATGGGGAAGACCTACGGTTGTCGAGTGGGGAACTGATACGCCAAGGCGTGACCTACGAGAGTGACGGCCAACGGGT
>JAZDDD010000488.1:0-3243 GCA_036679545.1 Gemmatimonadota bacterium
GAGATCGAATGCGCGGATCGACGCGATTTCATCACCCCACCACTCGATACGCATCGGGTTCGCCATACCAAAGCCGTACACATCGACAATGCCGCCACGCACGGCAAACTGCGCAACGTCGAGCACGCTGGGATTGATTTCGTACCCTATGGTCTCGAGTTTCGCGGTGAAATCGAGGGGTTTGATGACGTCACCGATATTCACGATGAGTCGGTGATCTGTTACCGAACGTGCCAACGCCGTTCGCTCGGCCGTCGCTCGTATGGTGGTAATGAGGATAGAAACCGCGCCCTTCAAAAGCGCTGCTATCGTTTCGACACGTTCGCCCGCGATTTCAAAGTGAGGCTCTTCTTCACCGAGCGCCTCACGTTGTGGGTACAACCGCACGCGACCGCCCATCAGCATTGTCAAGTCTGACAACCAACGCTCGGCATCCGCCGGTGTCTGTGTGGCAATGAGGAATGTTCGTTGAGGATGGTCTTCGGCGAGCGCGGCAACCATCACGGACGCACTACTCCCCGGCAATCCCCCCAGTTTGAGGGCATCGCGTTGATTAGGAAGACCGACGCTCAACGACCGGTATCGTGGCACGTCGCGAAAAGCGCTTAAGAGATTTGGAAGCATCTAACCTTCTGTACTGCGACCTCCCCCGATGGTGGCTACCAATAGTTCAACCAGGGCGACTGCGATTGCCACCAATACTAAAGCACCGGTGAGATCGGCTCGCTGCGCCCCCGAAAATAACTCGCGATCAATGGCATTCGAATCTAGCACCTCCGCACCTTCGCCAATGGCGGCAGTAACGTCGCTTGCATCAATGATGTCGAGCCGAGACTCCCGTGGATCGGGATTGACCTGTAGCGCGCCGACCGTGTCGCCTGATGCCGCGCGCAAATAGTACACGCCTGAACGTTGCGGAGCGACGACCACGCCATCGCCCGCGGTGATCTCAACTCCGTCGGCTCCAAGAACCGTTTCCACGCCACCGGGCAATTGGACAGACCCGCCCGGAGCGGCTGAAACCACCGTGACCTGACGTGCCGCTACACGGTTTACTAACCAATCAACAAACGGTGCAAAACCGGCTGTAAGTGGTAGCGTGGTCCACCCCGGTTCCAGGCGACTCCCCAAAATGACCACGTCCCGCTCTTTGACTGCCCACGGCTCGTTGCCCACCGTTAGTAGCACGGTTCCGCCACTTCCCCGAAGCTGGCGACGACGAGTTACTGTAACATCATTGGCAGCCACCGAATCACCCACTACACGCCACTCACCTTGGCGAACATCACCGAACCGCCACGTCACACCGTAACCTGCGAGTTCTCGATTGATCGTACCGACCATGGCCTGGTCTGCCGGGGGCATGACAACGGTGGTGCCCCGCCCCGGTGTGTCGTCAATCGTCACGATAGGACCGTTTCCCACCCGGCCAGCCGCTCGCAACGCCGCCACGACCTCGCTCACAAACACGCCGGCACCACTTCCGAGATTCACATTGGCAGCCGGTGTCGCTAGCAATGCGAGAAACCGCCGATCATCGGCCCGCAGTTCATCGGGGTCTAAATCCAGAACCGCCACATGCCAACCGGGTTGTGCCGATCCCGGCAATACCACGCGGTCACCCGCACCGCCGAATCCACGACCTAAGGCTCGTGCGTCGCTTGTCAAAGAGACGGTGGCCGGTGCGGTGGCCGAACCACCGATCACACCAATCACCTGACCCTCGGGTGACCAGATCGTAGGGTCACTCCACGCCGAGTCGATGCTGCGATTCACTTCGAGGTGGGGTGCATCACCCCAGAACAGCACACGGGTGTCAACGAGTGACTCGGTAGTTCCGAAGGCGGATGCTTGCAGGTCACTGATCACGAGCACTTCACGAGCGAACGCGGTGGGCCGGTCCTGCATGACCTGCGAAGCCACGCTCGCGGCCTCTGAGAGATCCAACCGAATGGGCCACGCCGTAATCGTATCAACCACCGCGCGGGCTTCAGGGACGGACAACCGATGTGGGACACCGTCGGCAAGCATGAGCCACAAGCGGTCTCCGCTCGACGTGCGGTCCAGAACGTGACGCACTCGGTCGACTAGCTCATCCAACACCCTTCGCCCGTCCACCACTGCCCCGGACGACAACGAATTGTCGAGAACGACAACAATGTCGGAAGGTTCGTGCGCATCTCCGAACGGAAGACGGGCTACCGGTCGACTCGCGGCAAGAGCAATGAGGACAATCAGCGCGGTTCGCAACAAAAGAAGCAGCAGATGCCTCAATCGCAACCGGCGGCTGTGTTTGCGTTCCGTTTCTGTAAGGTATCGGACCGACGGAAATGTGATCAGTGGCGGAACACGCCGGCTAATAAGATGAAGTAGCGGTGGAATGGCCGCACCCAGGAGACCCAACAACGCCAATGGCTGTAAAAACGAGATCACCCGAGCCGTGCCCTGCGAGCGGTCACGCGACGTAACACCAAACCAAACGGCGTATCGGTGGTCACGTGGTGATAGGAAATACCACCGCGTTGACATTGCATGCGCCATGCGGACACAACGCCCTCGACCGTCTCGGCATATGCCTTTCGCAATTCCCGCGGCCGCGCGACGATCGTCTCCCCCGACTCCGGATCTTCGAAACGGGCCTCCGGGGGACCGTCCAACTGCATCTCGCCGGGATCCATGAGGTGGACGACAATGACTTGATGTCCACGATGACGAAGAAACTGCAGGGTCAGCAAAGTGAGTTCACGATCAAGCAAAAGGTCGGACACGAGTACGACTAAGCCGCGGCGTCTGAGCAGATCGGTTACTCGGCGCAAGGCCGGTTCTGCCGCGGTCCCGTGGCCAACGTCGAGCCCAGCAATGCTTCGAGCCACCGTCCACCAGTGCTGTTGTCGCGACCGCGCAGGCACCAGGCTGCGGACCTCGTCGTCGAATCCGATGAAACCGGTGGCATCACGCTGCCCCAACAGGATCAGACAAAGCGCGGCGACCAAACGTTTTCCGTATTCCAACTTCGTAAGCCGACCCTCGGCGCCAGACCAATTCATCGAGGCACTCGCGTCGAGCAATAGCATGGAGCGGAGATTGGTCTCCTCCTCATATTGCTTGATGAAGAGACGATCTGACCGGGCTAACATGCGCCAATCGACATATCGCAACTCGTCGCCGATCTGATACGGCCGGTGCTCGGCGAACTCCACGGAGAACCCACGATTCGGGGATCGGTGAATCCCGGCGAGGTAC
>JAZDDD010000489.1:0-2916 GCA_036679545.1 Gemmatimonadota bacterium
ACCCAAGTTGAAAAGCGCTGATCCGGGAAACGCACGTAATAGGCCTTGAACCCCATGAAGGAGCCGGTGTGTCCCAGTGTTCGGAGACCTTTGTGCTCTCCTTCTCTGATGGCAAACGCGTAATCGAGCGTTTCCCCTGAGTTCAAACGGCCCTTGGTATGTATGAGTGTCTGCACGGCCCCGCCCCCGACCTGGCCTGTTGCGAAATTCTGGTTCCATTTCAATAGATCGTCCACGGTGCTGTACAACCCGCCCGCTCCCGGGAGCGCGAAGTTGCCCTGGTAACTCTGTACGAAACCGCCGTCAGCATGAGGCATGTAGCTCATTGCCCGTCGCGGGACGATGTGCATCGGATTGTCGTGGAAGTGTGTGTCGTTCATCCCCAGCGGCCCAAAGATCTTTTCTTGCGCGTATTCCTTAAGCGTCTTTCCGCTTGCTCGCTGAACGATCATCGACAACAGGAAATACCCACCATTCGAATACGCGTATCGTTCGCCCGGTGGGAAATCCAGTTCTTGATGCGCTAAGAGGCGCAGGGCCTCTTCACGGCTGAATTGATCCCAGGTTGAGATGTCATTCTCACGCATGACACGGTACATGTCTGAGACGCCGCCGGTGTGGTGTATGAGATGCCGAACGGTGACGGCCGGGCTGTGTTGCATCATCTCCGGAAGGTATTCGCGAACATCGGCGTCCAGATCGAGCTTACCGTCTTGGGCCAGCAGCGCTATGGAAGCTGCGGTGAATTGTTTTGAGACGGACCCAACATAAAACACCGTGTTGGGTGTAATCGGTATGTCCCAATCGAGGTTGGCATATCCGTAGCCCTTCTTGTAAAGGAAGCGGCCGTCTCGTGCGACACCCAACGCACACCCAACTGAACCGGGCCCGTCGAACTGGGAAAAGATGGCATCGACCTGAGCCGAGGATGGTTCTTGGCCGGATGTTCCGCGTGTAACGAGTGCAACCAGTGTCAATGTCATCGCTAATGTCCATTGAGCGCCGTGTACGGAGGATCTCATGATTTGCCCCTTCTGGCAGGTATGCACTATTTCATGGTCTCGCTCTGTTCGAGCAAGAACCCGTGAACCTCGGCTTGTCCGGCATAGTCAGCCCATCCCACAGGTGTGTCCCCGTGTGTCTTGTCTTTCAGCGATTTGGCTCCGTGGCCAATGAGCGTTCGCGCCACGTCGATGCGTCCGCGCCACGCGGCTCGGTGCAGCGGAGTAGCGCCGCCACCGTCGAACGCATCAACGTCGGCTCCTAAGTCAATCAGGAGTTCAACCACGTTTGTCAATCCGTTCGAGGCCGCGTCATGTAGCAGCGATGACCCCTCCAGAAGACTCTGGTGTTTGCTCAACATCAGGCGTGCAGTGGCCACGTCCACGTTCATGCAAGCCCGACGAAAAGTGTCCTCCGGCGAAAACTCCACAGGTTTGGCTCCGTACTGCTCCAGCACTTTGGCAACGTCGCCGAAGCCATTTAATATCGCGTGCGCCAGATGCGACCGATTATCGTAGTGGTTTGCCGAATTTGCATCTGCCCCCTGCTCCAGCAGTAACGTGACACGCTCCGTGAATCCGCACTTGGTGGCGTGTCCCAACACAAAGTCCAGCGTGCGGGTAGGGTTGTCCGTTACCCAGTTGATCTTGTGTTCCCGACTCAGGCCACGGCTCAAGAGAAGTTCAATCCAACGATTGCTCTCCTCAAACATGCTGTTGTACAATCCTTGAGCGTCGTTGGGGTTGGCGCCGGCGTCGAGCAACAGTACGGCGAGGTCCATCGCGTGTTCGTGTGGTGGTTGATTCCTGGTACCCCGCTCTCCCTCTCCGATGGCGCCGGTGAGCGCGGTGAAGCGGTATGTATCGTCCCACATATAGTGCGAGTTTGGATCCGCGCCGTGTTCCAAAAGCATCCTTGCGACTGCTAACGAATCGCCATTCGTTGTTTTTTCGGGGATCCGGCCATAACACAGGTACATGAGGGGTGGCCACGCCCTGGGGCCGCCTATTTCGTGTACTAAATTGGGGTTTTCTTTCAAAAACGCAGCGGTGGTTGCGGTACTTCCGGATGCTGCGGCCGTATGGATACTGCTCGTTGCGAGGTCAGGATAACGGTTCAGCAGGGCTATTGCTTGCTGGATCCGCCGTGGTGACTCATGAGGCGAGTACGTTAGGCAGGCGAGGTCGAGAAATTCGTCGATTGTGGCTTGGTCGATCACAAAATCATCCTCCGGTCAATGGAGCCGCGACGCCAATAACATAAACGGCAATGAGTCCCAACACACCGACTACGACGAGGTAGTACAACGTCGGCAAAATAGTCTTGCGGAGCGTGGCACCTTCCTGGCCGAGCAGCCCAACGGTGGCGGAGGCGGCAACGACGTTGTGAATTGCGATCATGTTGCCGGCAGCGGCTCCGACCGCTTGGAGTGCGACGATCATCGCGCCGCTGATGGCAAGTTGGCTCGCGACGCCAAACTGAAACAAACTAAACATCAGGTTACTGACGGTGTTACTTCCGGCGATGAACGCGCCCATCGCTCCAATAACGGGCGCAAACAACGGCCAAACCCCGCCCACGGTGCTCGCGACCCATGTTGCCATGGCGATCGGCATCGATGCGAGCGAGCTACCATCGGGCAATGTGAATTGATTCACACCGGAATTAATGTATACCCGCACCATAGGTACCGTGAACACCAAGACAAAACCGGCGCCTATCAGAGTGCGACTCGAGTCGCGAACGGCATGAACGATGGCATCGCGGTTCATGCGGTGTAGCCACCAAGCAAATACCGCAGCCAGAACGAGTATGGTCCCGGGTAGATACAGCGGGGTTGTCCCACCCGTGATTTCACTTCCGAGGATATTCGGCCATGAGATGCGTAGCGATTGTAACCACCCGCCTACGGGT
>JAZDDD010000049.1:0-2903 GCA_036679545.1 Gemmatimonadota bacterium
GTTCGTCCGTGGAGAATCGTCGATCCCACGCGGTCATGATTGTGTCGTGAAAGTACACCTGGGCGAGGGTGATGATGAGGAGTCAGTGCAGGTGACGGGACGCGTGGTGCGTGTTACACCAGAGGGATTTGCGGTCGAGTTTCTCGAAGTCGATCTCGATAGCTATCGACAACTTCGTGATCTCGTTCGGCTCAACTCCACCGAGTCCAATACGAACGGCCGCGGACCGGTCACGCCCCGAGTTGTTTCCGGCGCCGAGTAGGTCGCGCGAAGGTTTTACGAGTCGCAACAGGAGTCACGCTTTATGTCGTCGGACAACCAGAACCAACAGCCTCTCAACCGATCCTATCTTGCGGACGTGACTGACGGTGACGTCGAATTCGAAGAGGAACTCGCGCAATCATACATCGACGCCTCGTCCACGGTGATGTCGAGTTTGCGATCGGCCGTCCAGGAAGCGGATCCCCATGCTGTACGCGAAGCCGCACACTCGTTGAAGGGTAGTTCCAGGGCCATCGGTGCGGATGGGATGGGTGCTGTGGCCGAGATTCTCGAACACCAGGGTCGCGATGGCGACTTGCGTAACGTCGAAGTATTGCTGGAAGATGCTGAACAGCACTACAAAGACCTGATCCAATATATGCAATCGGCTTGGCCCACAACGAAGTAGTCAACCGTCCGTGTTTTGATTGCCATTCGGTGCGGTCGAAGGGAAAAAACGCCCTGTGAATATATTAATTGCTGAAGACGACGATACGTCACGCTTACTTCTCGGCACGACGTTGAGAAAACTGGGACATGACATCACCGTGACGAGCGACGGCGACGAGGCATGGGCCGTTTTCCAGCGCAACCCCGATCATTCCGTCGTCATAACCGACTGGTTAATGCCAGGTATGCCGGGTATTGAGTTGTGTCGTCGCATCCGTACGCTAAACTTGTCCCACTACACATATGTTCTCATTCTCACATCGTTGAGTGGCAAAGGAAAGTTTCTCGAAGGCATGGACGCTGGGGCGGACGATTATGTGACAAAACCGTTCGACCGCGATGAACTGGCCGCGCGTTTGCGGGTCGCGGAGCGAATTATCGGGCTCAAACAACACGTTGAGCGTCTCGAAGGCCTGTTACCCATTTGCAGTTACTGCAAGAAGATTCGAGAGCCTGAGGACGTCTGGACCAGCGTGGAGCGTTACGTTGCCAAACGTTCCGAGGCGTCCTTCACGCATGGCATCTGTCCGACGTGTATCGAGACGGAGGTCGAGGCGGAGTTAAGTCGGTTGGATATGGCGGGCGAATACTCAGAGTTGCCGTTCGAATAGGCTTTTGCTCCCGACTGCCGCTGTGCCGCGCATACGGGGCGCTGTTTTGTTCGTGCAGGACCCTCATGACCGTGTACAAACAAAAAAACCCCAAGCTTGACGCTCGGGGTTTTCTTATGTTGACGCTATTCTGTTACGCGACCGGTTCCAGTGTCGTCGCTGCAACCCGGATTTCCGCCCACGGCGTTTGACTTTGTTTGTTGTGACGCTTCACCGCATCTCGTGCGGCGGTCACGCCGGCCACGACGCTGCGCACAAAGTCGCCCGGAATCATGTCGGCGCCGGAACCAACCGTCACGGACGCGATGTAGTCGTTCAGGAAGCATCGACGATCCGTTGGGCTGCCCGAGGGGGCCGCAAACATCCGGTTGTGGTCGACGCGAATGTCCAACCGCACTTCGTGACGGTAGCGGAATAGTTCGGCAACGACCCATCCCTCACCGACACCGTCCGGAAACCGAAGTGGACTCACCATTCGGTATCCCTGTTCTTTCGACGTAACCGGTTCAGTGTTCGTGATCCGGTGTAACAGATCGTGCACGTGTGGCACGACTTGGTTCATCGTATCTTCGATTTCGTCGTCGGTGGGTGCCGTCGTGTTCTGTTTCATGCACGCATTCATAATTGGCTCCCGGTTTCTTGTTCTGACCGAACCTCAATCGTCGTTCGGTCTTCACCCAGTAAGACAGCCAAAACTATGCCAAGGTTCCATCCTGCCCTCAGGCGGCACGTAACCCCTTATCTTACAACCCGTTAGTAAACGACCATAGGACCTGCCAATCTGAACAGCCATTGTGGCCGGTGATTCGATTTCGCGGCAGCTTTTGTCAGGCATGTCCTTGATTGTGTTCATGTAACTCCGTTTTTCTCAACTGTCCAGACTGACTAAAGCTACCTTCTTTGTGTCACGCACACGCCGGTAGACATTCATTAACGGGCAAAACTATGTGTGTGCTGAATACGACGATGAACGTGGGAGGTTGGCGTGAGATTTAGGTCGTTATTGATCGGAATCAGTCTTTGTGTTTCCGAGATGTGTAGTGCGCAGGTCCCACACGGGCTCACGCATGTTCCCGGAATCAAAGTAGGTCACGAAACGTTGTCTTCTCGGATGACGGGTTGCACGGTCATTCTTGCCGAAGGCGGAGCGGTAGCAGGTGTGGACGTACGCGGTGCCGCACCCGCGACACGCGAGACCGATCTACTCCGACCGGGGAACACGGTCGAGCGCGTGCATGCGGTCGTGTTCGCTGGCGGAAGCGCGTTCGGGCTCGATGCTGCAACCGGCGTGGTACGGTACCTCGAAGAAAAAAATATTGGCTTCAATGTGGGTACGGGGGTTGTGCCCATTGTGCCCGCGGCGGCGCTTTTCGATCTTGGTGTTGGGGGCGCTCCCACGATTCGCCCGGACGCCGACTGTGGATACCGTGCAGCGTCCAACGCAGCCTTATTGTGAGCGCCATTGCCGCAGTGAATGCCGTTGGAGACGTGCTTGATCCTGCCACCGGAGAGATCGTAGCCGGCGCGCTCGATGTGGACACGCAAACGTTTCTGGATCAGGCGGCGTTGATAAGACGTGGA
>JAZDDD010000490.1:0-6808 GCA_036679545.1 Gemmatimonadota bacterium
TCAGGAAACGATGCATGAGACGTCAGCGGCGGGCGGCCTTCTTTTCCCGCACTGGCAATCCAAAGGAAATCTTTGCGCCCAAAACATCTCCCCGCGTGTTCCAGCATTGCTGTAAACGATCCACCGTCCGAGTCGGACAACATGGGTATTTCCCCATCGGGGCGATGTACATGCACAGCGAATTTGACAGCCGACTCCACACGATCAACAAACCCCTCCGGCAGCGTTAGCCCAAGACACTTCGCGTTCTCGATGGTTCCCAGAAAGCTTCGCAGGGCGATCATATGGTAGTGTGTAGAACGTTCTCGATGTACGCCGTCGTCGAGGATATCTTTGCGCAGATTACGATTCAGCTCGGATGTGGCAAAGCGAAGCAGTGCGCCGTTACGATCGAAGCGTGGAAAGGCAAGGACACCGATGAGCAGTGCGTACAACTCGAGTGTGCGATGATTCCGTTCACGTGTCAGGTTGGCCACCAGCCATTGAATCTGTTCTTCCAGACTCGACAGGATTTTGCATTCCGTTTGCGGATCAAAACCAACAAAGACGGGGCACTGCGCAAACCGAATCCATGCGTAGACCCAGTTTTGGATGCGCCGCCCGACGACGTCGCTCGAGTCCGTACCGACCGGCACTTGGTCAATCCAGGAGGACACGAGTTCCACCCACGCGTCGACGTAGCGGCCACAACCACCACTGACCCCGTACGCGTGCGCAAGATCGAGCCCGTAATAGAATTTGGACCATTCAATGCGCCACTCCTCATCGTCCGGCAATTCCGGACTGTTCCAATCGGGCGATACGCCCAAGTACAGTTTGGTTCCAATGTGCACGAAGACACCGTCGGCAACGGAGTCGGCCACCGCCATGTCGCGGTAGTCTGACTCACGCATGTTGTACACGGGTGCGGGTTGCAGCATCATCCACCAAACGCTGCGAGCGATCGCGGACCAGGTTCATGCGTCTCCCGCACAATGCGCCCCGACTCCAACCAGTACACATGGTTTGCGCGATCCAAGAGGCTCTGACGATGGCTGGCCACGAGACATGTGGTCCGGGAACACAGCTGTGCGATTGCTTCAATAATGATTGCTTCAGATTTCACGTCGATATGTGCGAGGGGCTCGTCCAACAAGAGTACGGCACACGGCCGCAAGAATGCCCGGGCGATACTGATGCGCCTTCGCTCGCCACCGGAGACGTTTGACGCGTTTTCACTAAGAGGTGTATCGAGTTGTTGTGGTAAGCGTCGGACCCGACCGTCCAAGGCGACACTCGACAACGCGTCCCATAGTTTCGTCTCTGAGATCTCGTCACCTTCGCACAAAACCTCGCGCCACGTACCACCGAAAAGGTGGGTATGCTGCCGAACGAGAAAGACATGTCGTCGAATGTCGCGAAGCCGCATTTCGTCCAATGGAACACCATCCAACAAGACACGACCGACGTCAGGATCAAAGATTCGTACGAGCAAGTGCAGGAGCGTACTCTTTCCAGATCCGCTGCGACCGGCAAGAACCGTCAAACTATTCGGTTCGAGATGAAAACTGACGTTTTGTATCGTCCAGCCGGTGTTGACACTGCTCGGATAGCGGAAGGTGACGTCGTCAATTGTGACGTGTCCATCACAACTGACCAGCGGCGTGGCATCGACCTTTTCGATCACGGCAGGGGTGCGGTCCATTAGCTGTGACAACCGCTCACCGGCAGCCATGCCACGCGCAACCGCGGCAGCTACATCATTTACCTTTTCGATAGGCTTGAGAAGTTGCGTCGCGTACGCAAGGATCACCGTCAACTGGCCGACGGTGATGTGTCCACGAAGCACGAGCATGCTACCCACCGCCATCAATAATGCGACGGCCGTACCTTGTCCCATCCGCAGCGAGCGTTCCATGTGAGCAACTGTACGCGTCGCGTCTACTCCCGCCCCGACGGACCGGGCGTTTACCTCACCGAATCGGGCCGACACTTCCGGTTCGCGACCCTGTGCCTGCACTGTGGCCAACCCTGCAATAATTTCTTGGGTTAGACCAGCCACTTCTCCGTCGGCAGCCCGTTTTCGGCGCATCGCGTTCTGGAGTCTGCGGCCGTGTTTGTTAGCACTGATGCCGAGCGGTATCAACGCAATCGTTATGAGCAGGGCAGCCGCGGGTGCCATCCAAGTCAGAATGATGAGCATCAGCACGGCGGTCGATGCGTATCGTATCAACAATGGCGCGGTCTTTGTTAACAAGCGCGCAACAAGGTTTACATCGCTGATGAGACGAGTGAATAGCTCTCCGCTCCGATCGTCTGTTCCAGTAAACGGCGGAAGCGTAAACACGTGGCCAAGAACCTGCAAACGAATGTCGCGAGTAAACCCTTCACGCACACGGGCAGTAAGGATACGCTGTTGGCTCGTCATCAATGCTTCGGCCACGAAAATGACGACAACGGACGCACAAAGAGCCATGACCCATTGTGTCGCGCTCAAACCGGTTGTCCACGTGGCTAGTATCCCCGGCAATGGCTTACCCAGTAGAACATGATCGATGAGCAACTGCAAAGCCCACGGAGCCAATAACCCAGCGCACACAGCACCCAGAGCAAACACGTATGCGCCGAAAAGCAAACGTGCATGCGCCCGCAACGGTCCAGTGAGTGGGCCAAGCTTCTCAAGCATACTGTGCTTCCGCCAATGTCGATCGGAATAGTGACGAAAGCATGGCGGCTGAATCCGCGCCGTCGAATCCGTCCCTCACTGTCACCCGTGCTGCCGCACCGAGTCGCGCACGCAAACTTGGATCCACCGCCAACCGTGTCAGCCCTAACGCAAGTGCATCCGGGTTATCCGGGGCCACCAAAACACCATTGACATCGTGCGTTACAACTTCAGGAATTCCCGACACCAACGTGGAAATAACAGGCAACCCACACGCCATCGCTTCAACGAGCACATTTGGCACGCCGTCGCGGTCGCCGTTGCGTGCGATGCGACATGGGAGACAGAATACGGTGGCCGCGTTGTACTCGTGATATAGTTGCTGCTGACTCAACGGACCGAGTACCGTCACGGACCCCTGCAATTGATGTCGGGCGATGGCGGAGCGAACGGCGTCTCCGGCCTCACCGTCTTCACCGGCGATCCGTAATTCAAAAGACAGTCCCTCGTCTTTGAGCTTTGCGCACGCTTGAACTAGAACCTCGAAACCTTTTTTCGGGACCAACCGGCCGACAGCCAGGATTCGGGTCTTTGTGTGTTCCTGGCTTCCCACGCGATGGTTTGAAGTCAAAAGCTCCGCAAAGTCTACGTTCAGGCCGTGATAAAGCCGGTGTACGTCGGCACCGGGTTCAATATTCTTCAAATGACGCCGGTTGGCTTCAGTACATGTCACCGCAAAACGGGCAGCGCGTAGCTTTCGACCCAAAAGGCCCGCGGGGTTCAGAGACGGGACATATATGTCTTTTGCGTGCGCGGTAAACGAAAACGGTATTCCCGTTATACAACTCGCCAGCATAGCAACCGTAGTGGCGCCATGACAAAAGTGCGCGTGAAGATGACGGACTTCCGGTGTTTGGCGCAGTCGATCAGCGAGTGCGGTGGCCAGCAAGTAATCTCGAATGAAAATGCCGCGCAGCGAAAATCCTTTCGACTTGCGGGCGCTGAATGAGAGAGACAGGGCCAAGACAAACGCTCGGGCGCTCCCTACGGGCCAACGGACACAAGTGCGAAACATGCCGATCGCAAATACGGGGTAATTGCGGATAAGCCAAACGGACAGCCAAGTCTGACTCAAAGACGTGACACTCGGCATGTAAGAGAGCATGCTCTGAATTTTTTCCACGACCGGATGCTGAGTTACTTCGGCACGCGGCTTCAGCACAAACAAGCGGAGCTGTAAGCCGGTTCGTTCTACTCGATATATCTCGCTCGCGATGAATGTCTCTGAGAGCCGAGGGAAGCCTTTCAATACGTACGCGATTGTACCTGTACGGCCGATCTCACGCGGACTCTTAGACATAGGCACCCTCTATCACGTCACAAAAGCGATGGGTCGTGTTGTCCAGATTATAGAGGTGCTCGACGCGCACTCGAGCGCAAAATCCGATTGCGTCTCTACGCCTCACATCTCGAAGCAGGTGCACGACGGCTCGTGAGAGTTCATCGGCATCACCCGCCGCCACGAGTTCACCAACAGTGGATGAGTTTATTGCGCTTGCGATGGCGCCAGTTCGCGTCGCGACCACCGGCCGCCCGCATGCCATGGCTTCCAGTACGACATTGGGGAGTCCGTCACGGTCACCGCTCTGATCTACGATGGATGGTACCACGACGATTTCAGCCGCAGCGTATTCCGTCGCAAGCGTCTCATGAGTCAGATTGCCACAAAACGTGACGACATGATCAAGTCCAAGACTCGCTTTTTTCTCCTCGAGCATGCCACGCAGTGGCCCGTCGCCAACGACTCTGAGTTCAAAAGCGGTCTTGATATGTGCCACGGCGTCCAGTAGAACGTCGAAACCCTTCTTCTCCACGAGACGTCCGACCGCAAGAATTCTCGGAACCGTGTTTTGCGGATTTGGCATCGGTCGAAACCGATCGAGATCAACGCCGTGCGGGACGAACCTCACCGTGGCGCCACTGCCCTCCATTTCACGCGCGACGTCCTCATTACACGCGACAACGCATGCGGAGTCACGGGCCCGTTGATGGAGCACGCCCTTGGGAACCTTACGAGCATCGCGAGCATGCATGCTAAAGCCAAACGGTAATTTGAGGATTCGGGCGGCAAGTTGCGCAACCGCCGCCGGCGCGTGCGCAAAGTATGCGTGAATGCCGCCCACGCGCCTCCCCATCAAACGTTGCGCGACCTCCAACGCCTGACTCGACGGACTCGCTGGGCGAAGCACTGTCACGCGGTCAAGCAATCGTTCAACACCTGGTTGCGGTCGATCCTCGTCGCCACGTTTCGTCGCAAAGATCTGCGCCAGGAGCCCGCGTGCCTCCAGCGCAAGCAGCTCATGCAACGCAAATGTCTCAGATCGTCGCGGGAACCCGCTCACAATCACTGCTATCTGACGAGTGTTCATACCACCGCCGTGGCACAGAGGTCACGAGCACGACGTAGAATCCATGAGAGCCCTCCCAAATCCATATTCGGTTGGGGTCGGGGGGCAGCAATGGCCGACGACATCGCATCCATCATTCGCGCCGGGGTCAGTTCTCGCGGTTCGATCACCGTGAAGTACCCAAGCTCAGAGAACCGTCGTGCTCTTATCAGTTGCTCCCGAACCGGTTCGGCGCGGGGAACCAAAACGGCACGCAAACGGAATGACAACAGTTCGCAAACGGTGTTATAACCCGCCATCGCAATGACAAGGTCGGAATTTGCATAGTGTCGTTCGAGGTGGGGGTCAAAGTCATGGAATTGCATATTTGGAAGACGGCGATACTTCGCGATGATTGACTCGCGACGTGGTTCCGGTAACTGAGGACCAAACACAATCGTGGACATGACCGGTTGCGCCGGAGGATTCTTGGCCAAACCCTCGAGGTAGTTCGTGATCAGGTCACCTCCGTCCGCACCACCACCCGGGGTAACAAGAACTCTGGGCATTCCAACCCGCGGTCCGGCGGACTTTACCGGTCGTTGCAAATACCCGCAGTAATGTGTGCGGTCGGAAACGCTGCGCGGAAAACCGTACTCCTTTACGGTGTCAAACACAGTTCGAGCGCCGTAAATCCACACCTCATCGTAAAAGCGTTCCATTGCGCGAAACGCTCCAGTTGAACGCAACGATGCCCGCGTGCGTTTGGGTTCATCCAAGATATCCCGTATTCCAAGAACCAATCGCACCCGTGACCGACGACCCTTCAACGCTTCCAATGCGTCGAGTAACTCACCGTCGATCCCGGTGGCGCGCTTATCCACAATCATCAGGTCTGGATCAAAACGATCGACCGTCATGCGAATCAGATCGCGTCGCGTCTCACTCACTTCTTTCCCATGACCGTTCAGGTACGTCGGTCGGTAGGTTTCGGCGGCAACACGATCGAGACAGGGCAACTTTATGTAGTCAATGCCGTGACGAATGCGGAACCCGTGGATCATCGGTGACCCAGTCACTATGAGAATGGCCGCGTCAGGCCACTCGGCAGCCATAGCCTCGGCGATCAGGATGGTGCGCCGAATATTTCCAAGGCCCGTAGTGTCATGTGAATAGAGCAAGATTTTTGGACTATTGTTGTATCCCAGTGATGGGCTCGGATTCGCGATAGCCAATCCACCGTTACCTGCCACGCATGCCCCTTTCGAAAATTGTTTTGAAACTTGCGCGCTACCAAAACAATCGGTTTCTGAAAACCCTTTCAGCCGACCGGGTATCGCGAACTCGGTCGCTGGAGGGGCAAGCCAAGTGCCCGACCCGTTTACGCGGTGGAACATGGAGGTAATCGGTTACGCGAACGCGACTTGCATGAAGATCAAAGCGTCAACGGTGTTTTCATGCATGCGGATCAGATCATTCCGGCCCCGGTTCGATTCATTACGGTTGGTTTGGGCTTGATGCCGGCGTGTTAAATATTTCGCCCGCACTCCGACTCAATAATTCTTGCGTGAAGCTTTCTTCAGGCAGGGAACTCCTCATCACGTGGTTTGTTAATGAACGCGAATTGAGTGGATCATTATGTACCACTTTGTACCGATACAGCGCATTGCGTCTGTTGGCAAAAAACGATAGGCGATTGTGCAACTAGTTGTCGCATAGCCACATAACCCTGCTCAGCCGCAGAACCACCGACTGGTATAAGTCGTGCCGATTGGGT
>JAZDDD010000491.1:0-2339 GCA_036679545.1 Gemmatimonadota bacterium
GTTATCTGCAATGTGACACGAGGTTACCTGACGCGGGCCCGCTAGACACGATCCGGTTCAATGATGTTCACAAGGATTATGTAGCCGCGTACCTTCGATCGGGCGACGGCCGACCATACGAACCGGCCCTCGACAAAACCACTGAACTGATTGACGGGTTCGAGTCGCCCCTCGGAATGGAATTGCTCGCCACGGTCGATTGGCTTCTGACGAGGGATCAGTATGAGCCGAACCTGGCGTCAATTCGAACCGGGATAGCCGGATGGTCTGGCGGCGGTGAGGCTGCGTGCCGTAAATCTGGTTTGTTCGAGGATTACATGATCGAATTAGCCATCGACCGATTGACGACGAATCACGCCGTCTGACGGGTTTGGGACAACCAGTGTGTCACGGCACAGCGAGCCGTGTTGGTTTCACCGCGTTCGATCCAGCAGAAAAAACCGAACGTCGCTCAGAGAACCGGCGTCACACGCGCAATGATCCAATCGCCAATGGTGTCCAATGCTTTCGGGTTGAATGTTTCCTGGATCGAGGCGTACTCACTAATAGATCCGGTGTCGGCCTGTTGGAACATGTGATTGAGCCCCTCGAGTTCGACCATTGTATAGTCGGTATTTCCACCTTCGATCAGCGCCTTCTCCACTTCAGGACGGTTCAGGTCGGGGAGCACTTGAACGTCTTTTGAACCCCAGATAGCCAGTACGGGACGTTTGATATTTCTTAAAGCCGGTCGGGGATCGTACGCCAGGAAGAAACGCATCCATTTGCCCTGCATGCGCGGCATACTGTTGCGGATACCCAGACGGAGATTTTTGGCGGCTTCCTCACGAACGGATTCCGGGAGTGTCTGGATAACATCCGCTATTACGGGCTCCAGTTCGGCGGAGTAATCGGTCCCCGGGCTGGTCTCTAGCGCCGCTGCGATGACGGCCCGGTTGATGGTTGTTGCTATCTCAATTTCCGTATCGTCCGTGTCGGCGGCTCGCATCATCGCTTCAGTCTGGTTTGGGATAATCGTCGCCCCATTCACGCCGGTGGCGCCCAGCAGGACAACAAACGCGACGTCCTCACGCAAACCCACCACCATCGGTGCAACGAGGCCACCCTCGCTGTGACCCGCTAGACCAATCTCTGAGGGATTGATTTTTTCGTGATGCGCGAGAAACTCAACTGCCGCCGATGCATCACGAGCGAAATCCTCCGTCGTTGCATCGCTGAAGTCACCGGTCGATCCTGCGGTGCCACGATCATCGTATCGCAGTACGGCGATACCACGACGCGACAGATAATCGGCCAGGACCAGGAACGGTTTGTGTCCCATTAGAGTTTCGTCACGATCTTGGGCGCCGGATCCGCTGATCAGCACCACGACCGGATGCCTGCCAGAAGTTTTGGGAACGGTCAGCGTCCCCGCCAGGGTCACGTGATCAATCGTGTTTTGGAAGACGACTTCTTCGGCATCATAGGGGAACGGTCCCGTCGGACGTTGTGGGCGGTTCTCCCACACGTTGGCCGTCTCATAAACGTTGGCTTGCCGGCTTAGGGTCAGGGGGACCTCACGGCCTCCCTGGCTCCAGATCCCCTCAGCCGAATCGTGCGCGTCGTTGAGGGCTCCTCGGTAAGTCAGGCTGATCGCTGCCACGGTGAACGTGAGGGAGTCTTCTTCCATCGACCACGTGGCGGGAAAACCGGTCCGTCCTTCGGTGACGCTGTCGAAGTATCCCACTGTATCGCCGGACGCTAACCTAACAATACGGAACTGCATGACCGGACTCACCGTTCCCATGTCCAACTCGCCAATCCATGCTTCGAGGAGTTGGCCCTCGGTATCGGTTGGTGCGGCCGCGGTCGTACCTTCCGACCGTTCAAGGATCAAGGGAAACTGCGCACCGCTCTGCGTAAAGGTGCCTTCGACAACGGTACGGTTGGCCCCATACGCTCCGCTAAAACCGGCGGTAATGCCCGTGACCGCAAAGCGTAACGTGTCGCCGGCGATTTGGATGTCGGCCAACGGCAGCGTCGCGTTTTGGTCAAGGCTGCGAAGCTCACCGGTGAGGTGACCGTATGTCAATCTCAAGACGCAGCCTGTTGCCGCCCGCATTGAGTGTGCCGACCCACATCGTAGTTTGGGGTTCTTGGCTCACCGTGCTGTCTTGCGACTCCATGGCGTACACGTCGGTCTGTGTCGCAGGGAACAGGGCAGCACCGGCAAAAAAACAAAAGCCGAGAATCGTTCTAAAGGATGGCGAGCGTATCATGTGTCTTTTCCTTTCAACCGCGTTTCTCCGCGCCGGTATCCGCCGCGGTGAGTATTTCGCTAGGGGTTAACCGGGCCATCA
>JAZDDD010000492.1:0-4862 GCA_036679545.1 Gemmatimonadota bacterium
GCCAGCGTACCGCTTTCGACCAATCGTATCGCCGATGACGATGTTCGACGATCCGTCAGCCGGACAAAATCCGGCATACGGCGCATCGCTCAACTACTGGTTAGGCGAAGAGCCAGAAGACAGTGTCAAACTCTTCGTCATGAACATGGAGGGCGACACCGTCCGTACCCTGAATGGATCCAAAGATGTTGGAATAAACCGTGTGACGTGGAACTTACAGGGAGAGCCGTCCACGACTATCGAACTCCGCACCAAACCGCAATATGCCGACTGGTTCGACATGGGGGATGACCGCCGGCGACCGTCGCCCCAACCAACGATGTCCATCCTCCAACCACCGGGAACGTACACTGTTGCACTACAAGTTGGTGACGAAACGTTCACGCAACGGTTGGAAGTCGTGAAGGACCCAAATACGACAGGTACAATCCAGGACATTCGTGCGCAAACAACCATGATGGAAGACGTGCGTGACGACATGAACACCGCCGCGGAGGCTATCAACCAAATTGAATTGTTGCGTCGGCAGTTGGAAGATTTGCAAGACGTCGTGTCCAATCGTGACGACTCAGACGACATCGTATCGGCCGCGGACAGCTTGGCCAAAGATTTGGTGGAAGTCGAGGAACTGCTCATTCAACTGCGGACAACAGGCACGGGCCAAGATCAGATTCGTTGGCCGTCTCGCGTCGTCGAACGACTTGGTTATCTCGGTGTTAGTTTAGCGGTGGGAGACTTCCGCCCCACCGAACCGGTGCGTGCCGTACACATAGTTGTGAAGGCGCGTTTGGAAAACGCGACGAACGCCTTGGAGGAACTACTGCGAACTCGTGTGGCGGAATTCAATCGGATGTTGCGGGAACGGAATGTCTCGCAGCTGATAAGCGATCTATGAACCGTGACAAGCCGACGAGGTGAAGGCGGTTAGTTGTTGACCGCGGCTTACGCTTTTTGACCTGGCTTTCCGATCTGCAATATGACGGTGACACAACGGTTCACTTACAGGAGTTTATGACATGCCTCGATGGACCTTCGAACCAGGACATACGTCAGCGGAATTCAAAGTACGGCACATGATGGTGACATACGTGCGTGGTTCGTTCAAGGGCGCGCGTGGTACGCTCGACTTTGACCCGGAACACCCCGAGAAGTCATCCGTAGAGGTCACCCTCGACGCAGCCAGCATCTGGTCGGGTGATGCGGATCGCGATGGCCACCTCAAGGGTGCTGATTTCTTGGACGTAGAAAACCATCCTCACATCGTCTTCAAGGGCTCAGACATCGGTGTCATCGGCCACAACGACTATGTTGTGAACGGTGATCTGACAATCCGCGGCGTCACCCGTCCTGCGGCACTCCAAGTGAGATACCTCGGGCAGTGGGACACGCCCTGGTGGGAAGAGGGGGAGGACAAAGGGCCAAAGATGCGAGCAGGGTTTGAGGGCAAACTGCAGATCAACCGACACGACTTTGCTGTCAGTTGGAACGGTACGTTGGACAAGGGTGGAATCGTGGTCGGCGATACCGTCTATATCACAGTCGATGCCGAGGCCGTTCTGGACGGTTAGTTGCGCCCGTCCGAGCGAGTGCTAGTTACGGTTCCGCGCCCAAACCAGCCGCAAAAACGACTATGCGAACGCATCCGGATCTCGTCATCTCGTACGTAACCTTGGCCGACAAAAAAACGGCTTGGCACTTAGCGACCGAGGCATGTCTTCACGATTCGGCTCGCAAAACATGAACCGGGTCCGTTCTTGTCGCGCGACGCGCAGGAACGTAACTCGCAACCAGAGTCACGCCAATCAGAACCACGGCGACAAGACCCAGTGTGCCTGGATCGGTCGCCTGAACTTCGAATAGTTGGCTCTCGAGAAACCCGCTGGTCGCCCATGCGCCCATCAATCCGAGCAACACTCCTGCAAGAGCCATCACAAGTCCCTGACGCATGATTAGCCCGACGACTCTTCGATCCATGGCGCCGAGAGCCATCCGAATACCCATCTCGCGATTCCGCTGGCTCGCGGAATAACTCACAACACCTAACACGCCGAGTGCTGACAGGATCAGGGCGAGCACCGCGACGGTAGCCGCGACGTACATCATGAGCCGCGTTTGACGTACAGATTGATGAACCACATCCTCCATATATTGAAGGTCATCGACAGGCAACAAGGGATCAATGGACCAAATACGTTCTTGCACGACCTTGACCACGGCGCCAGGATCAACACTAGTACGAATGAAGAGCCGCATGTAACCGAACGGGGACTGCTCGTGAGGCACGGCAATCATCGGTTCGGGTTCAATGGCGAGCCCGCGGTTTCGCATATCGCCGACGACACCTACGATTTCCAGCGACCGCGTTGCGCCCCAAGCGCCCCGTGAAATAGTCTTCTCGATCACTGCGCCCAAGACGCGGTTTCCCTGCAGGTAGCGGCGTACGAACGATGCATTGACGATCGCCACACCTGGAGCTTCGGCATCGTCATCAACCGTGAACAACCTTCCTTCCAGCAGGGGAACACCTACGGTGAGGAAGAAATTGCCAACGACAGGCATGAAATCGGCACTCGGTCGGATGGTGGAACTGATACCTCGAATCGAAATCTGTTGTCCGAACCCGACCTCCATCGGTTGGAACGCCGCACCCGCCACGGCCGCCACTCCCGGAATGTCTGACGTCACATCGACAACGTCACGCCAGAACGACACCGGTCCACGACCGTTTGAACCATTGTGCAGCCGAATCGTAATCAGATTGGCCCGGTCGAATCCGGGGTCGACGTTTGTAAGTTTTTGAAAGCTCACGGCTAGCAAGGTGGCCGACACGGCAAGTACCGTCGCCAATGCGATTTGCCCAACCACCATTGCGGTCTGTACCCGCTGTTGAGATCTCGACGACGTCGCGCCCCGCGAACCCAAGATCTCCGACCCCACGATCCTGCCCGCACTGAAGGACGGCATCAGACCAATGACAACACCCATGACGGTCGCCAGACCAGCCATGGTGAGTATGACAGGACCATCGACGGCGATCGTATCGACGACAGGAAATTCCGCTGGCGAGATACGGTAAACAAGCGACAGGAACAAACCGGCACCCGCAAGCCCCAGTAAGCCGCCAGCGACACTCAACGTGACGGTTTCGATGACAATCAGTGCTCTTATGCGTGCAACTGACGCACCTAATGCCCTACGAACGGCCCATTCCTTGTGACGAGACGCCCCGCGAACCAAAAGCAACGAAGCCACGTTGCCGCCGACAATCATTAATACGAACCCAGCCGCGCCAAGCAGCAGGTACAACGGTCGCCGCAACGATCCGGTCAACGTATCGTGAAGCGGCTCGACGGAAAACGAAACGTCTCGATTGGTTGCAGGATATGTCTCTGCGAGTTGGATGGCGAGGGCTTGTAGCTGTCTTTGGACAACCTTCGTCGTGTTTTGACGTTCGCGTCGCGCAAGCACGAAATAGCGGCGGTCTGCCCGGTCAATCCCTTGAGGCGAGACGTTGGGATAGGGGCCGTCGATAGTCCATACGTCGGCTCGCGTGGGAAACGCAAATCGAGCTGGCAGAACGCCGATGATCGTATAAGGCACCGCTTGGATCAAGACAGATCTTCCTAGAATTCCCGGGTCGCTGCCATAGCGTTGTTGCCAAACGTGATGGCCCAAGAGTGCCAGGTGCTGACGTTGCACGATCTCTTCATTCGTAAACGAACGCCCCAGGACCGTCTGGATACCAAGCAAACGTATAAGGTCGCTGCCCATCCGAACGATTTCGACTCGCATCGGATCGCCTACGTCGTCAGCAAGGTTCAGCTCTATCACATCGTATCCAACGGCGCTCGCCACGCCGGGGAGTTGGGCAATGTTGTCGATTTCGGTTTGGGAGCTTGCCAGGACCCCACCGCCGGGCCGTACATCATGCACCGTTACCGTCACCAAATCTTTGGCATCGGAATATGGCAGGGAACGCAACAATGTCTGATCGACCAACGCGAAGACTGTTGCAGTGACGCTGACGCCAAGGGCGATCATAACGACGACAACCGCCGAAAGGCCCTTCGCCCGCCAAAGGCCTCGGACCGAGGTCCGCACGTCGCCTGCAATCCTACGCCAGATTGGAAAACGAACACGACGGCCCGGAAACGTGCGTGGCAGGCGACGGCGTTCGCGGAAACCCGTCCCAATGATGGAACGTAGCTCCCTCAAAAACAGACCGACAGCTGTAAACCAACTTTGTCGAGCCGCGTCAGCATACAGTGCTTCGAACGATTCAACGATCTGTGGTCCAACGTCCCGGTAAAACTCGGCCGGCAACATGCTACGCGCGAGTCGTTCGTAGAGCCGCACAGCAAACGGCCGGTTAGGCGCTTTCACCTACCCCACCTCGTCCGACAACAGTCCTCCACGCTTCAAGACACGCCGCAGTTGGTCAATGCGACGCGCCTCGCTGCGAAGAATGCGGTTACCTTCGCCAGTCACCTCGTAATAACGACGCCGTACATCCGTGCGCTCAACATCAGGTGGCGCCCCGGTTTCTTTGACCCATCCGTCCGTTAACATCCGCCGAATCGCCGCATACAAAGTACTCGTTCCAACCCGCATTTCGTTGCCCGTGCGCTCGGCGATCTCGTTGATGACAGCGTATCCATGATTGGGGCCTTGCATCAAGGACAACAAAATCTGCATGTCCATCGCCGAGAGCGGGATATGTTTGCGTCCGCGTCCGGTCATGGCGACTCAACCGGTACGAGACGCGTGATGGTTCCATCGTCGTTCAATTCGAGACCGACAACCGTCTCACCGGACACATCAAACGTCATCTGGACGTCCCGCACCCCACCGACCGTGAGAAA
>JAZDDD010000493.1:0-4552 GCA_036679545.1 Gemmatimonadota bacterium
GATCGTGGCGAGAGTATCGATGCTGAAGGACGCTTGCTGTTCGCGGCGGCATCTTCGGGGGCGTTGGGGTTCCGCATGGCAAAACCCCTGCGCTGGCAACCAAGGACGCACACGCTGTGGCAGGAAACGTTGCCGGGTTTTTCGGTTGAAAACAGGTTAGGAACCAGGGAGGGGCCGGGGCTTGCCGAGTCCATGGGATATGCCGCGGGCACGATTCCGGAATGTGGTGTTGTGGCTTCCAAGGTACTGGACTGGCAGACCCAGTTCAAACGGACCGAGCGCGCAGCGAACCAGATTGCTCACAGAATTCCACGACTTGCGTCAAAACTCCGCGGTCTCATGGGGGAGTTGAAGAAAGTACATGAACGCCGAACCGACGTCCGGTTGCGTTCCGTTCACGGCGCGCCCCACGCGGGTCAATGGTTGTTGGCAAATGACGGGACCCTTGGCCTCGTCGACTTTGATCGGTTCTGTCGGGCGGAACCGGAATTGGATTGTGCCACGTTCCTTGGTGAGTTGGACTACGAAACAATGTCCGCGAGTCGACGCGAAGCCGTGGCAAAGTCCTTTGTGACTGGCTATGAACGTGCCGCGGGACCACTCGATGTTACGCTGTTGGAGGCGTATCGTATCCACAAACACATTTCGCGGGTCCTTCGAGTCGCGCGTGCTGTTAGAACCGACGGCAATGTTCGAGCTGGTGAGATTCTCGAGCAGATTTGCGTGCGAATGGATCAAGTCGCGTCATGACGACGCGTCGCCGTTTGCTTTGTTACTGCCAATCACTCATGGGCCTGGGGCATCTTGCCAGGACGGCGACGCTTTTGGAGTCGCTATCGCAACTGTTTGACATCACGCTTTTGCTCGGAGGCCCCGCTCCGAGTGACGTGTACCTACCCGATGGAATAACGATCATCCAACTACCGGCCATTGAGGAAAAGCCCCCTGGGACGGTGCAGGATTCCCTCGATATCCGATCACCGGATGTCATTCTGCATAGACGGCAGCGGTTAGCCGCACACACGGCGACCACTACCGCTCCGGACGTTGTGTTGATCGAGTTGTTTCCGTTTGGACGTAAGAAGTTTACGCCGGAAATTCTTGGACTCATAAAGGCGGCGCGCGTCGCCGGGCGCAACCCCATCGTGCTAAGTAGTGTTAGAGATATCCTGGTTCGCGGCCGCAGCAATCAACAAGCGCATGACGATCGAGCGCGTGACGTCCTAATGAAACACTTCGACGGTGTGCTTGTTCACGTCGATCAACAGTTTGCGCGGTTGGCCGAGACGTTTAAGCCGCGTCATCCTGTTTCCATCCCGGTTTACCACACGGGTTTTGTCGTTCGCAACCGCAGTACGAGGAAACGGCGCGTGGGAGAGGCGCAACAGTTGGTTGTCTCGTCCGGTGGTGGAAGATATGGCGAACCCCTATTGCGGTCCGCGCTTCGTGCGTACCAAGGAATGGACAATGCGCCACGACTCAAGCTGATCGCCGGTCCGATGCTGCCAGCGGAGAGCTTCGGGCAGCTTTTAAAGGCAAGCCAAAACACCGATGGTGTGCATGTCGTGCGTTCAGTGCCGGATCTCCCAGCGGAGTTGGCAGTCGCGGTTGGATCGGTGAGCCAAGCTGGCTACAACACGACGATGGAAGTGCTGGTATCGGGGGTCCCGGCCCTCTTGGTGCCTTTTGTTTCGCCGACCGACGACGAACAGTCTCGTCGTGCCCGGCGCTTGGCGGACCTGGGTTTGATACGGGTTCTCGAGGCGCCATATGACGACGCCCAACTGCGGTGGCAGATGCAGGAAATCTGCCGGTTTAGACCTGCGCGTGTCAATCTCGACATGGATGGTGCCGCCAATAGTGCCAAGCTCATCGACGATCTGGTGGGTTCGCGCGAGCCCAAGAGACGGATAAGTGTCTAGATGGGAGAGAATTGGCTGACTCCGTTTCGAGCCGCACTTGACTCCGTTCGGTCGCCAAGGCCGGTGTTCTTTCGCGACGACGACGCCGGATGGAACAACGGCCGTTTATTCCAGCTTCTGGATCTGTTCGAATCGCACAGTGCGCCAATCGATATCGCCGTCATTCCACACGCTGACGGGACAACGTCGGCAAGCCTGGAACAGCGGTTCCGTGCGGCTTCGTCACCTATTGGTCTTCATCAGCATGGTAACACGCACGCAAATCACGAGGCGGTCGGCCGGTCCTGTGAGTTCGGACCGTCTCGGGGTCGCTCGCATCAACGGCGGGACATTTTGGATGGAAAGGCACGATTAGCAGATCTCTTCGGAGACATTATCGATCCATTTTTTACGCCGCCCTGGAATCGTTGCACAACGGTAACGGGGGAAATATTGCGCGAGGAGTCATTCCGCGTTTTGTCGCGAGATGTGACGGCGAGTCCACTCAATCTTCCAGGTCTTTTCGAGATCCCAGTGACTATTGACTGGTTGAAGAAAAACAACGGCAGGCGCCTTCCTCTATCCAGTATCGGGCGACAATTGGCTGATTGTGTTTTGTTCGACAAATCGTTTGGCATCATGCTTCACCATGCGGTAATGGATATCGGAGATTTTGCAGCCATTGGCGAGTTGTTGCGGACCATGGCCTCCCGAGGTATTCGGCTTCAGCTCATGCGGGACGCTGCCCGTCACAAACCTGCCGGCGTTGTGGATTGATGGCAAAAGGTGCCCTGTTTTGGTTACTGCTTTTTGGAGTCGGCGCGGGATTCGTGTGCGGCGTCGACGGCCAGGAAGCCGGTATGGTTGGCCAACGCTTCAAGTTGACGGGGCGTTGGGATGGTGAATCCATTCGCATCTTTCGACTCCAAACGCGAGATGCGAGGCGGGATGCCAGGCGAGGACAGGTCGAAGGTCGAGTCGTGGATATCGACGCACCCCAGAAATCGTTTGGTATCGGGCCGATACGGGTGCACTGGAATGATGAGACCATATTTGTAGGAATGAACGTGCGAGACATTCAGATTGGTTCGGGTTTGGAGGTCGCCGGAATATTGCTCGAACCGGGTGTTCTGTTGGCGGTCTCAATTGAAGAAGAACGCGTCGCCGAGGACGACATCGCGTTGTTAGGCACCATTCAAGGTACTCGACCGGAGCCAGATGGTGGCATACGTGCGTTGGTACTGGGTGTTGAAGTGATCATTCCTGCAGGTACTCGTTCTTTCGCGCAAGGTTTAACTCGAGACCCGGACGACCGACGGCCGGACAACCAACTCACTTTCAATTTGTTGGGGCGTCCTCTGATCGCTGGAGGCGGAGTTGGGCAGCGACTGCTCGTGGACAGCGACCGCGCACTCACTCGAACGGACGTTGACCGTGTTCGGCTCGACCATGCGGTGGAACTGGAATTGTTCTGGAGAGTGACCAACACTGTCGCTGTTTTTGTCGAAGGACAAGCAGGTTATGAATCGGAGTTGTACCGCGAAGGTGGAGACACCGAAGGCGTTGGGACGGTGGAAGGGGGTCAGGCGTGGATTTATTGGGCGAACGTCTTTGGCAGTGGCGTTGGAATTCAACTGGGGCGCCAGCGATTTCGTGAAACGCGCGAGTGGTGGTGGGACGAAAATTTGGATGCACTCCGCCTCCGGTGGGCCGGAACCAAGCTCGCGGCAGAGTTGAGCATCGCCAAACCGGTACACGACAAGAGATTCTTTTCGGGAGTTAACGACCCCGAAAAAGACGGACAACAGTTGGTGCTTGTCACCACGAGCTGGGCGTGGAGTCCAGACCATCGCATTGATCTCTTCGGTTTGTGGCAAAACGACACGTCCCCTCGTGAGGCGGTTGGAACACGCATCGAAGGCGATCGTGAAGATGAATCGGACCTTTCGGCGGTGTGGTTCGGCGTTCGGAGTTCGGGCGATTTTGCAGACGACGTCGGTAGCGGTCATTACTGGATCGATGTGGCTGGAGTCAAAGGGGTTGAAAATCTATACGATTTCCAACCTGCAGGAAGAACGCGAAGCGTGGTCAGCCAGCATCGGCAAAGTCGACTAATGGCTTGGGCAGCGGATCTTGGAGTCACGATAGGATCGCATTCGCGTTACTCCCCGGCGATCACGTTGAGCTATGCATTTGGCAGCGGGGACAAAGATCCGGATGACGATGTGAATCATGAATTCAGACAAACAAATCTGCGGGATAACAACGGCCGATTCGAGGGTGTGAGTCGATTCCGATATTACGGAGAACTCTTCCGTCCGGAACTGTCAAATCTGCACATTGTGACGGCGGGATTAGGATGGCCTTTGTTTGGCTCCAGCTCCATTGATTTTGTATGGCACCGATATCATCAATTCACGACTTCCAATCGTTTGAGAGACACCCGCCTCAGAACATCGCCTAGCGGACTGAAAGGCAATCTCGGTGACGAATTCGATCTGATCCTCGCGCTCGAGGAGTGGAATCGATTGGAGGTGGAACTTGTCGGTGCGCTCTTCCGCTCGGGACCGGCATTTGACCTAAACACGACAAAGTTCCCTGTCCATATCGGTCTCAAGTTTGATTGGAACTTCTAATCCAAAGACACACTA
>JAZDDD010000494.1:0-3560 GCA_036679545.1 Gemmatimonadota bacterium
CGTGTGTGAAGAGTTCCTCGTCCCGTTGCTACGATCTCACAATAGCGTCATGCTGTTGGTGGCGGATTGTATGAGGATGGACCAGTGGGAATTGCTCAAACCGATCATTGGGGAATTCTTCGACGTAGAGGTTTCGTATTACTTCTCCATTCTCCCATCGGCAACACCATTTTCGCGTAACGCGATTTTCAGCGGGCTGTTTCCGGTGGAAATCGCTGAGAAATATCCCGATCGTTGGGGTGAGCGGGACGGAGAAAGTCTCAACTCGTACGAAGATCTATTGCTCCGAGAGCAACTCGTTGACCTCACCGGCCACGAGGTGCCTGTCCGGTATGAAAAACTGTCTTCCCCCACCGAAGGCACCGAGATGCTCAAACGGTTGCCGGCGCATTTGGCGACACCCGGTGTGACGGCGCTTGTTTTCAATTTCATTGATCTGCTGACACACGGACGTGCCGACAACGCAATCCTGTACGAGGTCGCGCGGGACGCATCGGCCCTGCGAAATCTTACACGAACATGGTTCAGAAGCTCGGCCATGTTCGAAGCGTTGAAGGAGGCAGAGAGACGTGGTGTCTCCGTTTTGCTCACAACCGATCACGGTTCGATCCACTGTCAGACACCAGCGACCGTGTTCGCCAAGCGTGATGCCACCGCTAATCTGCGTTACAAGTTTGGAGAAGATATTCGTGCCGAAAAACGCGATGCGGCCATCCTCATCGAAGACCTGCCCGCATGGGGTTTGCCCCCAGCCAAGCTGGGTGTCCGCATGCTCATGGCAACGGCCGACCACTTCTTTGTGTATCCCACAAAACTCCGCGAATATCAGGCGCGGTATCGTGGATCATTCCAACATGGTGGTGTCACACCGGAGGAGGTGGTGGTGCCCGTTGCCCTGTTGACCCCTCGCGGCGGGAGTTGAGTGCGGCACGTAAAACGACTCGTCACATATCTTCGTTCGTATCGGTTGCGTTTTGCTTCAAGCGTGACAGCCGCCGCGTTTGCGTCGGTGCTGGACGGACTCACATTTGCGTTGTTTATCCCATTCTTCCGCGTCCTCTTCACGAATGACGCTCCCGTTCCGGTCGCACCCACCGTCGTCGAACGTCTCACAGGAACGTTGATCGAAGGTATGGGACCTACCGGAGCCGTTCTCGGCCCGCTTTATACAATCGTAGTACTCATCGCGGTCACGGTCTTACTCAAAAACACGGCGAGTTACGTGGCGAGTTACTTAGGTGTTTCCATAGAGGAACACGTGATTCGTGACTTGCGTACCGATCTATACGACAAGTTGCAATCTATCCGTATCACGGCCATGAAAAGAATGAAGGCCGGTGACCTGATGAGCAGGGTAGTAAGCGATGTTGATCAGCTGAGATCTTTTATCAGCGATGGCCTACAGACCGTTGTGCGCAACGGAATTCTCATTGTCGTGTACGTTGCGATTCTGTTTGGACTGGACTGGCGACTCGCTGTTGTCACCATGGTGCTCGCCTCGACTATAGCGGCCGGCATGACGCCGCTGTTGAAAAATATTCGTGTTCTGTTTGCGCGTGTTTTTCAGGGACGAGGTGAGTTGTCTTCCGAAGTGCTCGAATCCATCACCGGCGCGCACGTGGTGAAAGCACATGGTGCGGAATCGTTCGAGCGAACCCGGTTCCGGGACACGGCGGACCTATTGGTCGCCGACCGGCTACACGCCGAACGTTACGCGCTCGTCGCTAGTCCGATGAGTGAAGTGTTGGGCGTGACGGTTTTTGTGGCGTTGATGGTGCTTGGTATGTCGCTTGATGCCGTCGACAATGCCGTGCGACCTGAAGTGTTTATCGGTTTTGCGGCGGTCACGCTTCGCTTGCTTTCTCCGCTCAAAAAGTTAGCCCATTTCCCAACGGTTGCAGAACAGGCTGGCGCAGCGGCAGCTCGGGTGTTTGAGGTGCTGGATGACGAGCGGGTCGAGAACACCGATACCGGTCTACGAACGTTTGAACGGTTTGGGCACGTTATTCAATTCGTTGACGTGCGTTTTGCGTACGAACCTGATCAATGGGTCTTGCAAGACATCAATCTTCAAGTCGAGAGAGGACAGGTTGTTGCTATCGTTGGCCCAACCGGTGCGGGAAAGTCCACGTTGGTCGATTTGGTGCCACGGTTTGTCGATCCCACGAGCGGTGCTGTCTGCATTGACGGCATTGCGACGACAGAGTATGGACCAGCATCTTTGCGAAAGGCGATGGCTATTGTTAGTCAAGACACCGTGCTTTTTAATGAATCGATCCGGGCGAACATTGCCTACGGAGATCGTAGGTTAGCAACACCCGACGAAGTGGAACGTGCGGCGCGGGCGGCCAACGCGGACGGCTTTATTGAGGCGTTGCCGCAGGGTTACGAAACACGCATTGGCGATCGAGGTGTTCGCCTATCGGGTGGCGAACGTCAACGGATTGCTATAGCGCGCGCACTTTTGCGTGACGCTCCCATCCTCATCCTGGACGAGGCCACTTCCGCGTTGGACACCCAGTCAGATCGTTTAGTGCAGGACGCAATCGTACGACTTATGGAAGATCGAACGGTCCTGGTGATTGCCCATCGACTCGAAACGATCTCACGCGCGGACCGAATCGTCGTACTCGATCACGGTCGCATTGTCGAAACGGGTTGTCATGGAGAGTTGATCGCCGCGGGTGGTTTGTACCAACATCTCAGCGAGATGACTCAGCAAGGGGCGTGAGGGGCGGTATCGTTCAGTCGTCCACCGCGCGTGCCACGATAGCCGCCGTCGGACACTGGTACACAAAACCACCATCAACCGGTGACCACACCTGTTCGGGCTTCAGCACTTTCGCCTTACCCTCGGAGTCCATGGCGAATGTCCCCGCTTTAGAGAGTGCAAGGCACATCCGGCACCCAATGCAACGCTCTCGTTCGATCCGAATGCGGACGTGACGCAAGGGAAACACACCCACTTCGTCCGGGTCGGGGAGTTTGGCCCCATTTGACAGGGCGGTCTTGGCCGCGCGGTAACCTTCCTCGATCAGCTCTCGATTATGACGAAAGGAAAACATGCCAATGTGATCGACACGTGGTTGGATGAAGATCATCGGGGGACTTATCCAATGACTGAGAAACTCGTCCCGGATTGTTTGCAAAGCGATTTCGATACTGCGTGCGTACACAGCGGCGAAGCCTTCGTTGTGGACCTGTGCTCGCAGCACCGCTGTTGACCCAACATCGACGGCCAGCACCAAATCGCACGGTCCCGCGTTCGCGAACCGAACCGGCAGATTCTCGACCGCACCACCGTCTCCGTAGTACCGGCCGTTTATTTCTATCGGTGGTAAGTAGCCCGGCAGCGCGCATGATGCATACACGGCGTCGGCGACCCGTATATCGGTCAGCCCGGGCGCGCCCCACATGATCTGTTGCCCCGAGTTGAGGTCAACGGTGTTCACGATCATTGGGCGTTGCATATCCTTGAAGGTCATGTTGCCCAGTACACCGTCAACTAAGTCTGCCAGCGGTGCGCGTTGATACAGGGCCGGTGACCGCATGCGTTTGAA
>JAZDDD010000495.1:0-9903 GCA_036679545.1 Gemmatimonadota bacterium
GATCGATTGGAATATGAAGAGTGCCGAAAGGCGGTAAGGCGGTATGTCCACCCGACCCAATCACCCGGTTTCTTGGGGTGCGGGCGGGTGGGGTACCGCCCGACCGCCTTACCGCCCGACCACCTTCCGTCCTACCGCCCTAAGAAACCGCTCGATCCCCTCGATCACCCCCACGGCGTACCGCATTTGGCCCTCCGGCGTGGCCAGGATGGACTCCTGGCGGGGAATCATAATGAAGAGGCCTTCCGTCAACGCCGACGGCATCCAGGTGCCCCGCACAAGAGCCAAGTCACCACGACCCATTCCCAGGTCTCGAACCCCAAACTGGGCAACGAGGGCTCGGTTTAACTCGCGTGCTAACGGTGCGCTCCGTGGGTGATAGTAATAAACGCTTGTTCCATTGTTGACGAAGGGATTGACCCCGTCCGGCAGGGCGTTGGCGTGTATCGAGACCAGCAGTTCGGCGTTTTGACGCTCGGCGATTTCCACTCGGTCCGCCAGTCCAACCGGCGCATCCGAATCCCGGGTCATGACAACTCGCGCCCCGGCCTCTTCCGCCAGCGTTCTTACCAACCGAGCCACCGCCAGCGTCACATCAGGCTCCCTCACGCCGGTGGGACCCGTGGATCCACCCGGCGGATGACCGGCATCAATTGCAAGGGTCCTCCCACTGAGCGGGTTTTCCAGGTCAACTTGGGGCGGTCGCCTGATTTCCAGCAGGAGATCATCACCTTCCCAACGTGTCCGATAGCCCCACACGGGCTCCGCCAACCGAACGACAAACACCACCTCGTCCTCAACGGGCTGCTCGAACGAAATCAGGTCTACGAAAGGGTCTGTGCCGCCATACTGAATCCAATCGATGTCCGGTGCAACGCCGTACACACGCACACGAACCTCGAATTCCGTCTCATCGACGAAGTAAGGGACACGACCCGGAAGTGGCAGGCGCAACGTCACGAAATCCGCTCCCGAACTGAGTCGTGGCGGCTTCGAAACGCCAACGGGCGGAGGCGTACCCTGCGGAAGTGATCTGAGGTCACCGGCATCCACCCACGCGACGGAGGCCGAGGACAGCTGGAGCCGTACCTGGTCGTTCCTGCGCCCGCTGACGGCTGCCACGGTGCCATTGGGGAAGAACCAATGATACGTGCCGTGTGGCGTCAATCTGCCGGGTAACAGGCCATCTGTGTCGCCCGCACGAGCGGTATCGTCGTCAACGATCGCAAGCGGTGGCACAGACGATTCGATGACGCCAACCCGCGCGGGCCACCTGGTCCTCAAGGTATCACCACCCAGAATCACTTCGACGATCGTCGAACGACTACCATGGTCAACCTGCGGTGCCGGAGACAGCACCGGACCGGGGTCCGGGCCGAGGGCACCGGTCCACCAGCCAACGTAGCGGTCCGGCAGGGGCATCTCCCGTAAACCCGGGTTGACGCTGAACGCCTGCTGTCCCCAGTCGAGCGGGTCGCGTAGGCGTGCGGGAAGCATTTCGACGGTGTCGCCGGAAGCAAGGATCGCGCGGACCTGCGCGCCCGGGCTTGCCCGCAGCGACAATCGAAAACCCTCTCCCGGTCTCACCCATGTGTCGCCGGAAGGCGAATACGACGCAGCATCAAGCCACGGTCCAGATGCCAAGGGGGGTCGATAGATACTGGCTCGTTTGACGTCTAAGACCGAGGTAGCTAAGTCCGCACCCGACACCGCGTTCAGGCGCAACCGGATCGTGCTGTCGCCCGGCGCCCCGGGCACGGGGATCCACGCCAACCAACCACCAGTGGGGTGTATCTCGATGTCCTGCCCGTTGATCGTTAACCGGGCGTCGCCGCGGCCGACGGATCCAAAGACAAACATCGAGTCAACACGTGGAACCCTGTACGAACTAACCGCGGAGATGACCGAACCGTCGCGGATTGGGGAGCCGAATGCCTCGGTCGGCGGGTAAATGACGCGAATTGCGAGGGGGCCGCTTACTGGTGCGGGGGCTTCAAACGGCTCCAACCCCGCACCACTCGAGCAACCGAGCGCGACAGACAGTGCCAAGATGGCGTTCGAAGATCGGTAGGTCATGGACGCAGAAACTAAGTCATACCAAGAATCTACGTCAATTTGAGTCGGTTGACCCCCAATTTCCGGGACTGTAGATTGCCGCGAACAGGCACGTTTCTGGCTTAATTCGCGTCCCACGGGGCAGACACGGAGAGACGACTAGTTGATCCATCGTCGCAGGTCGAACGCGAGGACGAGTGAGTGGCAATCGTGGCGTGGTAGAAACGGGCCCGGAATCAACGGAATCCGCTTTCAATGTGTTCTGGAACCACGGGACTAACCACACGGTGAGTTCAACAAGCTCGGCGGGCGCTTCCGCCTTACCTCCGCAATGTCCGGTATGCCGCAACCCCGTATCGCAGGGGATGCCGTATTGCCCTGCATGCGGTTCCCGACTAGGAGCCAAGAAACCGGAGCATTCGTGCCTAAAATGTTCCGCAATCACGCCGCCCCTGGCCAAATTCTGTCCCTCTTGCGGATACGGGTTAGAACCGGGTGCACGAGGACCGGCTCGGACATCGGCCTTCAGCATCCCGCGAACGGATGCAAACGTGCAGTTGATCCGGATCGACGAGTCGGGATCGGAACTCAGCACGCATCGTGTGCCGGCTCCGTCGGCCGTCATTGGTCGCACCGGCGTGGACATCGAGTTTTCGGACGACCCGTACCTCTCGCCGAGACACGCGGAACTACGGATTGAAGACGGGAAGTTATTCATTCGCGATCTTGGCAGTCGCAACGGGACGTGGTTTTTCCTAGAAGGTGCATACCGGTTACAAGATGGGGATCTTGTACTGATCGGATCACAGATTTTTCTCTACCGTCGATTGGGATATCCAGGACCGAATCCGCCGGAGGCCGATGCAACGAGGCGTTTGGGGAGTCTGACACCGAGCGCCGACATCGCCAGCCTCACTCAATTGCGTAGCGATGGCAGTCACCGAGACGTGCTGCACCTGTCACCGGGGCGAAACGTCACGATCGGCCGCGATCAGGGTGACTGGATCTTCGGGTACGACCCATCCATGAGCGGCCTACACGCGCAGATCCGTTCGGAAGACGCGGACTTCAGTGTGGTTGACGCGGGTAGCCGCAACGGTGTGGCCATCACGGCACGAGGCGAAATAGAATTGAAAGAGGGCTCGCGGTTTCTCGTGGGTGACAAATTGTTTCGGGTGGAAATGCTGTGAAGACCTGTTCCGCATGTGGCCGAGAGTATGACGACGACGTTCGGTTCTGCCAGAACGATGGCACAACTTTGCGCGCCGCCGCTTCCGAAGGAATCCTTGGGAGTGTCATTGCCGACCGGTATCACATCACCAAGAAGCTCGGCGAAGGCGGCATGGGTGCGGTGTATCTCGGCGAACACGTCAAGATGGGCCGCAAGAGCGCCATCAAAGTCATCACCAAATCGATGTCGTCCGATGCGGAGGCCATCGCGCGATTCAATCGCGAAGCGGCGAATGCTGCACAAATCAATCACCCAAATGTTTGCGGCATCTACGATTTCGGCGAAACGAGCGAAGGACTCATTTACCTCGCGATGGAGTTCATCGAAGGCGAAGCGCTGACCGCACTATTGGAACGAGAAGGCGCACTCTCTCCAAAACGTGCGGGCTCGATATTACGTCAGGCTGCCGAGGCGTTACAAGCCGCGCACGACCTCGGCATAGTGCATCGCGATCTCAAGCCGGATAACATCATGATTGCGCGCGACCGCGATGGTTCTGACTTGGTCAAGGTGGTGGATTTCGGCATCGCGAAAGCGATGGGAGGCGATTCGGAACAGAAGGTTACAAAAACCGGTCTTGTCGTGGGCACACCAGAATACATGAGCCCGGAACAACTGTCCGGTGATCAATTGAACGGCAAAAGCGACACATACTCGCTTGGGTTGGTTTTCTTTCGGATGTTGACCGGCATCCTCCCGTTCCAAGCCGAATCATCGCAAGAGATCATGATAAAACGTTTGACGGACGATCCCATTCGTCTGGTCGACGCACTTCCGAACACGAACTTTCCAGCGCCACTGCAGGCGGCGATCGATCGCGCGTTGCAACGAATGCCCGCGGACCGATATGAAAAGGCGTCGCAATTCGGACACGATGTGTCCGTCGCTGTTGGCGAACTTACCGACGTGGCGCCAAAGTTTGACACGTCCGCCGCAACACAGGTGTTCCAGACAGATCCGGAAGGAGCAACCGCGCAACTACCCAAAACGGTGATACACGCTGGCGCTGACCCCGCCTCCACGGGGCAACGGACCGCGACTCCACCGACTCCAATGCCACGACCGTCGCCACCGAAGAAAAAACCGGTTGGGGCAATCGCGGCAGCCGTTGCATTAGTAGTTGTTGGCGGAGCCGGTTCGATATTCGTATTGGGTAACCGAGGAGACGAGCCGGAACCTGTAAACAGAACGGCGGTGACGCCGGCCGATACGACCACCGTGGCCGGGGGCAGCACACAGGCAGAAATTCCGCAAACCACAAACGGCCAATCCGATGACACGGGAACCAACAACCCGGGCCCACAGACGGGCGACACCGGCAACACCAATCCGCCACGGCGTACCGATCCACCACCGGTTGTTACCTCGCCAAGCATCCGAGTTGACGCGGCCAACGCCAGCGATCAACTGTTTGATTTATTTGAGCGCATCACCGCGGGTAACGCTTCGAGCGTGACGCTGTTCGCCGCAAGTGATACGGCGCTAGCGTACTTCGAGAGCAACACGGTCACAACGAGCGATCGCGCACTCGCGGCGTACGTAATCGCTAACGCATACGTGGAGATGCGCGACCGGTCGCAAGCACTCACGTGGGCTCGCCGTGCCGTTCGGCTCGAGCCTAACAACGCGTCCTATCAAGCCATGGTGCGGGCCCAGGGAGGTGACGGGCCGTGAGTTTCTTTGGCAGGAAAACGCCTTCCATCCATGTGCATGTCTTTGGCAAGACGGACACGGGACGGCAAAGAGAACACAACGAGGATTCGTTCCTGGTGGCCGACCTCTCGCGCGCCAATGCATCGCTCAAACCGGAAGTTCGCGATCACGAACTGGGACCCAAGGGCACACTGCTGCTCGTAGCCGACGGTATGGGGGGAGCCGCGGCCGGCGAGGTGGCGAGCCAGTTGGCGACGGACTCCATACGGACACTCAAAGCAAAACCCTGAACTCCGCGGCATGGGAACAACGGCTACTGCGGTCGGAGTGCTCGGAGACTTTCTGTATCTCACGCAAGTCGGCGATTCACGTGCTTACCTCATACGGAACGGCGAGGCGGCCCAAATTACAAAAGATCAGTCACTCATGCAGCGACTCATCGACGCGGGCGAGCTAACAGAAGAGGAAGCAGAAAAAAGTGAAAGGCGAAACATCATCCTTCAGGCGTTGGGACCCGACCCACGGGTGCGGGTGGACCTGACACACCACGAAATACGTCGCGGCGACGCTGTGGTCGTATGCTCCGACGGTCTCTCTGGACTCGTTCGACGAGAAGAGATCGCAGAAGTCATCAGCCAAAACTCCGATATGATCGCCGCGTGCGGACAGCTCATCGACCTTGCCAACGAGCGCGGAGGACCTGACAACATCACCGTCATAGCCGCCCGCATCGATGGCGACCTCAGAGAACCGGGAGACGACACCGCAGAAGGTTATCAAGTGTATCCGCTGTTGGACACGGAATCGACGACAGAGCCGGTCCCCGTGTATCGCGGGCCAGAAACCAGCTCCACCGGCAATGACCGAGCGCAAATGATCGCCGGCACCCTGGCCTCCGTTTTCATCTTACTCGCCGCGCTGTTCATCGCCGTGTAGTTTATTCCACGGATCCCCGTGAAAGTACAGCTCAAGATCTTAGCCGGCTCCGCCTCGGGCAGCGTGCATGTGTTCTCGCAAGAAGAGATCACCGTGGGACGCCATCCCGAGTCCGACATACAATTCGACCCCGAAGCTGACCTTCAGGTATCCGCACGCCACGCGGTCCTCAAAACAGAAGAACACCACTGGATCGTAGAAGATCGAGATAGCAGTAACGGGACATTCCTAAACGGTCACCGCATCACGGGTCCAACCCGAATATCCGACACAGACCAACTGCGATTCGGCGTGGACGGACCGAGTGTCGAGTTTCGTCTTGTGCCGGAGCAAACAGCGAATACCATTAAACCCATCGCGCCAACACGCCCTCCCCGTCCAACACACAGCGGTCATGGGAAAACGGCCCACCGCGTCAAGGTGGAGGTTGCCAAACAAACAAAAACACTGCGACGCGCACTGACCACCGCCGTCGTGGCAATCGTTGCCGTGGGTGCGGTTGCGGTCTACATCACCGTAAACCAAAATTGGGCACGCGAACGTGACGTCGCGCAACTACGGTCGCAAATCGACAGCCTGCTCACCTCGTCCGACAGCATCGTCAACCAATTGCAAGGACAACTTGCCGGCCTCGCCACCGCGTTGCAGCGGTCGCAGGACGAAGCGCGAGATCTCCAAGGAGCATTGGCTGAGGCGCGCGCTTCAGGAAACAGTCAACGCGTCACGTCGCTGACTCGTCGTTTGACGGATTTGATGACGACGGTGGATCGGCAACAGAGCGCCGCGCAAATTGATCATGTAAGAATTCGCGAACGGAACCAGCGGGCCGTCGCAATCATCTTTGTTGAATTCGGCCCGGGCGACGTCAGCACCGGAACCGCATTCGCCGTGCGGCCGGACGCGATCATGGTAACGAACCGCCACGTGGTGGCGGGCCCGGATGGCACGCGCACACCAATACGCATTGCCGTAAAATTCGCCGACTCCGAACAGTCGTTCGGCGCCGAGATCGTTGCGGTCTCCGATGAAGAAGACATCGATCTCGCACTGATTCGTGTTTCGGTCGGCAGCAACGTTCCGGTGGTACAATCGCTCAACAACAGACCCGATACGATTCCACAGGGTTCTCCAACCGCAACCATTGGGTTCCCCGAAGGGCCTGACCTCGCGGCGCGTGGCCTCGCTGGCGGCAACTTTGCAAGCACAACTTTAACGGCTGGCATCGTGAGCCGTTTTGCGCCTCGTGAGCTTCAGCTTCACGGCTACGGCGCCGCCGGTGCGAGTGGTAGCCCAATCTTCGATGCCAACGGGGAGGTCATTGGCATTCTGTACGGTGGTACGAGAGATCAGACCGGCGACCGGCTTCTTTTCGCGGTGCCGTCTACATTTGCCATTGAGATGCTTCGCAGGGTCAACTGATCGCTAGTCAGCCACCGCCGGAGGTTCCCCAATAACACCTCGCACAAACCCATCAGCAGCCTCCAAACGCCGGCGTGCTTCCTCAAGGCTCACGTCTAGCTTCGCCATAACGATTGCAGCCTTAACACTACCGCCAGCATCGGCGATGACATTGCGCGCCTTACTCCGATCACAGCCTGCAGTCTCCATCACAATGCGTTCACCACGATCAACCAACTTTTGACTCATGGCCTGCAGATCGACCATCAAATTCCCATACGCCTTGCCAAGACGAATCATCGATCCGGTCGAAATGCTGTTCAAGATGAGTTTTGTCGCCGTTCCGGCCTTGAGTCTTGTTGACCCAGTCAAAACCTCCGGACCAACAAGCGCCGTGAGGACAACATCGCAGTCACGGCGGAGGTCATGTGGAAGTTGCGAGCAGGTGAGCATCCCGGTTTTCGCGCCGAGCAAACGCGCTTTCCGAACGGCACCGTGTACGTAGGGCGTGGTACCGCTTGCCGCTATCCCCAATACGAAGTCGTCCTTGCTGACGGCATGTGCGATAACAGCTTCCGCACCCACGGTTTGTTCATCCTCCGCCCCTTCTTGCGAACGTGTGAGTGCCGGCAGACCACCTGCGATGATCCCGACAACCATCTCCGGTGGAGATCCAAAGGTGGGTGGACATTCCGCTGCGTCGAGCACGCCCAACCTACCGCTGGTACCGGCGCCCACATACAGGAGCCGCCCGCCAGCGCGAAGTCCCGTTACGACGAGGTCGATACACTGCGCAATTTGTTCTCGCAGACGGTGGACAGTGTCGATGGCGTGCCGATCCTCCACATTCATCAAATCCACGATTTGCAACGCGGACGCCGTATCGATATCGATTGTTCTGGGGTTTCGCCGCTCCGTCAGCCTGGCGTCAACGAATTCTGGTGGGGTCATCGGATTGTTGTTCGCTTGGTGCGGTGGAAAAAGATTCCACGGTGGGCCCATACGAAACCGGCCACCCCGTACAGAGGTGGCCGGAAAAAACGCTGACTAACGTTTGAGGTTACGTACCGGGAAGGGGTTGCAATACGAAATCGCTATTGAGCGCCAAGGTAATTGCGCCCCCCGCGTCCAGGATAACATCTTCGTCGCGTGTTGCCGACGCGATACCGGCTCCCGCAATAGCACCCGCTGCCGCTCCGATAATCGTACCCGTCTTATTGCCACCAATGACACGACCTGCAATTCCACCGATGACCGCACCGGCACCGACCGTGGCCGCTTGACTGGCTTCCAAGCCACGACCTTTCGTATACGCTTCAGTGCTGGCCTGTTGGGCGTTGATGGCGTACGATTTTCCGCCAAAAGCTACCTGGCTAAAGGAAAATACCAACGTGCCATCCGCGTCCGGGTTGGGCGCCGGAGCTATTTCGGCGATGGTTCCCATGAACACCGCACCCGCCGGAATTACGACGGCGCCGTTGGCGTCGAGTACATCGCCCCCCAAAGTGGCGGTGACCGCATCACCAACGTTGTTGACTCCCGAGGCGATCGTATCGGCGGCGTAGAGGTTGAACGAAGTACCCGACACGACGGTTGGAAGCACCGGTTCTTGGGGATCGTCGATTTCTTGGGGTTCTGGGGTCTCCTCCTCGTGCTCATGGTCCGGCTCGGGCTGAGGGGGAGGTCTACGCTGTGGGGGTGGACGCCGTGTCTCCGTCTGCGTTGGCGGCGGGGGCGTTAACGCGGGCTCATCTCCCGGAACATCCCCGATCGTCAAAACAGATTCTGCGGGTGCAAGCGTGAGGTCCCGCAATTCCTCTTCTTCCGGCTGTTCTCCTGCACATCCCAGGAACACAGCGGCGACGGTGATCGCCAATGGAAATCGTTTATAGGATACCATGACCTGCTCCACGGCTACGGCCCTGGTGGGCCTGGTCTAGAACAAGCAGGAAAGATATCACGGCCAGCGGGAAGCTGCCCGGTCAGATGTCACACCGGACCGGGGCCGTTAAATGCGCTCGCGAAGGAACTCGGGCGTCAAACCCTGGAGATAGGTGGCCAGGATGCTGAAGTACCCGGAGATAAGGAGTAGACCGGCCGCCAGCATCATTGCTCCTGAAATCTTCGTCACGAGGGGCATGATCTTTCGATGACGTTGGAACCACCCCATGAAACGTTCGACACCGAAGGCGGCCAGCATGAACGGGAGGGCCAACCCCATCGAATAGGCGAAGAGGGCGACGATACCTTGACTCAGATTGGCACTGGAGCCCGTCATGACGAGGATCGCGCCAAGGATGGGACCTATGCACGGCGTCCATCCGGCCCCGAATGCCACGCCGACCAACACGCTGCCAAGATACCCAACCGGCTTATCCTGCAGGTGTACCCGTCTCTCGCGCGCAAAGAATCCCCAATTGAACACGCCGAGCATGTATAGGCCGAAGACGATGATCAGCAGGCCACCGGCTCGTTCCAACCAGATCTGATTCACCTGTACCGCAAGTCCGATTGCGGTGGCGGAGGCACCTAACATCATGAAGATGAGGGTAAAACCACTTACGAACAGTGCCGCGTGCACGACCGCCGATTGTCGACGTTGGCCCAACTCATCCAGCGAAAAACCCGTG
>JAZDDD010000496.1:0-2457 GCA_036679545.1 Gemmatimonadota bacterium
TCGAGGGTGAGATCACGTTCGAATACAACGTGGAAAACCCGGAGGGTCGCTCCACCGCACTCGTGACCATCGCTGTTATGCAACCACGATTGCCCAGTGCCGTGAATGACGAATACGTTACCACGGAAAACACCGCGCTCACCGTTGCGGCCGGTGCAAATGGCCTGCTCGACAACGACGACCTGGGATATCCATTGGGGGCGCTCAGGGCGATTGGTGGCGGTCACCTACTCGCCGATGGAACGGATTACGACGATGGTGAATTGATCAGCCCAATTCCCGGGTTCCAGGACGGCTCACTCATTGCCTATTCCGACGGCAGTTTCGATTTTACGCCGCCGCAGGGTTTTCTTGGCGAATTCATGTTCGACTACGAGCTGAGAAACTCGCTGGGCTATGTCGAGGCATGGGTTACCGTGATAGTCGAAGAAATGCCGGTCTTGCCACCCGTGGCCGTCGACGATGCGTACACTGCGAGCGGTAACGTTCCCATCGAATTGGCTGCCGATGGTGGTGTCATTCTGGGTGCCGGCACCGACCAACCGTTCGGAGGGGTCGTTTCCGAAGTCAATGCGGATCCCGCCAACGTGGGGGTGCCAACCCCAACGACAGCAGTAGGTCGCGACGGGGTTACTGGATTCGTCACGCTCAACCCCGATGGAAGCTTCACGTACGACCCGCCTCCCGGGTTCACGGACGGGGATGACGCGTTCGCCTATCGCCTGAGTAACGCCGCCGGCACCTCGGAATTGGCCACGGTCACCATCTCGATCAGCGATCTCGTTTGGTTTATCGACAACAGTGCAACCGCAGGCCCCGGTGCTGGTGCGTTCAGCAACCCATTTGCCAGCATCGCGGAGTTCAACGCCGCCAACGGCGCATCGGGAGCCGCTCCGGATCCTCGGGATGGCGACGCCATCTCGCTGATGACAGGCACGGGTACATACGCAGAAGCAGACGGTATCAACCTGCGGGCCGGTCAACGGCTGAATGGAGCAGCGACGCCGCTAACACGAATTTTCAACGCGGACGCAAACAGCTCGGCGGCGTATGGGACATTTGCTGCCGGCGTCGGCCCGGCGCCCGTCGTCGAAACAAGCGGCGCCGCTGCGAACGGTATCGAGCTCAGCTCCGATAATACCGTGACCGGCCTGAACATCGGCAACACGGCCGGTTACGGTTTAAGCGGAGATGCTGTTGGCACCCTCACGATCAACACGGTGAGCGTGAACGGCAACGGCGGTGCACTCCGTATTTCGACAAGCGGCAACCTATCCAACGTAGCCTTTGACGACCTGAGCTCGACCGGCTCGGCGGCAAATGGTATCGATCTGACCGGGGCCACCGGCTCACTCACCATCTTGGCGGCAACGGGCATCAGCAACTCCGCGGGTTCGTCAATTGCGATCGCTGGCGGAGAAGTAACGTTCGCCTACCCCGGGCCAATCGAGCAAAGTGGCGACGCTAGCACAGTCATAGTCACTGGCGGTCACTCGGGTAGACTCACCTTCCAGGGGCCGGTGAGTGCCACCGCCGGAGACGGGTTACAATTCTCGAATGCCGACGGCCTCTACACCTTCAACGGGCCCACGGTACTCAATGGCGGGGACGCAGGGATAGATATCGTCTCCGGTTCCGAAGGCCTGTTCGTATTCGCAGATGCGTCAATCACCAATCCCCTTGGCATCGCTTTCAACGTGGATGGAAGCTCGCCACAGGTTGATTATGTTGGGTCAATCTCCCACAACGCAAATCACACGGTGCGGATCAATGGAGTGCCGTCATCCGGCCCAGTGAATTTCTCAGGTGGAGCGATAGCCGACAACGGGCTTGGGATATTGCTGACGGGCAACGCCGGCACGGAGATCACCTTCTCGAGTGATCTCATACTCAACACGAATGGGGGAACGGCGTTCAGCGCCCTAGATGGCGGCACGGTGAACGTCACCGGAACCAACAACGTGGTGACCACGACCAATGCTATCGCGGTGCAGTTTGATAATACCACGATCGGCCTGAGCGGCGTTACGTTCGCCACCATATCCTCAGACGGTGGCGCCAAAGGGATTGTCCTCAACAATGCGGGAGGCGGTGGCTTCACCGTGACAGGCGCCGGAAGCACCGTTGCCAGCGGCGGAACCATTCAGAACAAGACAGATCGCGCAATTGAGATAGTGAATACCGACAATGTTTCTTTCGCAAACATCGTGCTGAACAACGCGTCGACAACTGACGGACCCACATGCACGGCTTTGGACAACTCTGGTTGCCACGCGGCCATTCACTTGGACGGCGTTACAGGGGTTACGTTTACAAACGTGCAAATCGGTGGCACAACAGTGCAGCAGGGTATCAACGGTTTGAACGTCTCAGATCTCACGCTAGATGGCAGCACCATCACCGGGGCGGGCAACGAGGCAAACGAGGGCGGCGTGAGGTTGTTCAACCTCTCAGGAA
>JAZDDD010000497.1:0-3659 GCA_036679545.1 Gemmatimonadota bacterium
TGGTGAGTGTTGAGTGTTGCCGCCTTTTCCGTCATCGTGGAACGAAATCCATCTCCCCGGTGACACGACGCGTAAACGCGGCAAAGAGCTTTGCCGTCGCTTCTAAATCCGCTAGATCGACGATTTCGTTTGGACTGTGCATGTAGCGATTTGGAACGGATACGAGGCCCGTCGCGATTCCGCGATACGCCGTGTGGATGGCGTCAGCGTCGGTTCCGGTGTGTTTGGGTGCGGCCTGTACGCTGTACGCGATGCCCTCGGCGCGAGCCGTCTCGACGAGTAAGTCAAAAACGAGCGGGTTCACGGCCGAGCCTCTCGACAACACGGGACCTCCACCCAGCTTGTAATCTCCGACCTCCTTTTTCTCGACACCCGGATAGTCCGTTGCGTGGGTGACGTCTACCACCAGGGCCACGAGCGGTTCGAGGGCGGTTGCACTTGTTTTTGCACCTCCGCCCGTCCAGGCAATCTCCTCGCGGGAGGTGGCGACTGCGAACGCGCCGGCATCCGGGCGATTCTGGGACAGCAGCCGCAGGGCTTCAAGCACGACGAATGCTCCAATCCGATTATCGATGCTGCGGGAGGCTATGCGGTTACTGGGTAAGGACAGACTCGATCCATCGACGACGGCGGGATCGCCTATCTGGACGCGTTCTTTCGCCTCGTCGCGTGACGACACTCCGATGTCGATCCACAGATCTGAGATTTTCGAAACTTTGGTTTGATCCTCAGGCTTCATCAGATGAATGGCTTTTTTCCCAACGACCCCTCTGACCGGACCGCCTTTCGTCGCAATGACGACTCGTTGACCGACGAGCACTTGCGAATCCATCCGCCGATGGGTGAGAAAAACAGGAACCCATCGTCGTCGATGTGATGAATCATCAAACCGATCTCGTCGATGTGGCCGGCGAACATCAGACGAGGTTGAGCGTCGGCGTTGAGAGCCGCCACGGAGTTTCCACCAACGTCAACGGTTACGCGATCCGCAAACGTCTCTGCTCTTTCTCGCCACACACGCGCCGGCGCCACTTCGAAACCGGACGGGCCGGGTGTGTCTAAAAGCTTTTTGAGAAATTTGAGGGAGTCGGTATCCATACCTGTTGTCCTATCGGAGAGGAGGGCGCAAAAAGGGCGTTAAAGGGTTTTTCTGTTTAGAATTCACACGATGAAAACGTTTTGCGACGCGGATCAACGGCAATGGCAAGCCGAAATAATCAGTCACGGACAGACTTCGGGTTATCTGAACGAACGTGTTCATCAACCGGTCCTGCAATTCACGTGTCTCGATACAACTGGCCCGCGCCGGTACGTTGGATACCCGCTGGACGACAATGCGCTGAATAACTTGTCCGAGCCACAACTACGTGAGTTGCTCGGACGTGCATCAGCGCATTGACGGCCGTCTCAGCGTCTTACGAACTTTTGGAGGCGGGCGACACGACCACTTTATACAAGGCGAACATCACGACGCCGAGCAAGATAACGCCAGGCAGTGCGCCGGTGTATGTACCGAAAAACGCGAGTGCATCCGATCTGCCGGCGATCACAATCGGGATGGCCAGCAGTATACCGAGTAATGCTTCTCCTGTGATCAGCCCTGCGGCAAACAATAATCCGTTCCGATCTCCTGTGGTCTTTGCTCCCTGCAGTTCTGTTGACGTCCGGATGCCCCGGCTTCGGTAGAAGCGTTCGGCTGCCCAGGCGATGATGCCGCCGAGGAAGATTGCGACGTCGAGTTCTAGCGGGAGATATATGCCGATTGCCACGGCCAGAACGGGCATCCGGAAATTACTTCCTCGTTTTTCCAGCACGACATCCGCAGAGATAATTGCTACGGCGATCCCCATACCGACCGTCACCATCCCCCAAGGCAGACCGCCGCCAAAGACACCGCCGGCTACGGCAGCCATGAGAGTCGCTTGCGGTGCGGAGAGGGGTTCCGGATGAGCGGCGGTGGGCGCACCGATGCCGTACGCCTCGAGGAGAAGTGTCAACACCGGGGCCATGACGAAGGCCGCGGCGATAACACCGACACCTTGCATGATCTGCTGTTTGTACGGTGTTGCGCCGAGGATTCTCCCGGCCTTTAAATCTTGCATGTTGTCGCCGGCAATGGCGGCGGCGCACGCGACAACGGCGCCAATGAAGATCGCGGCAGCCGGTCCAATGGCGCTGTCGGTGCCGAGTGCCAAGAGTAGCAACGCAGACGTGAGGATGGTTGCGATCGTTACGCCCGAGATGGGATTGTTGGACGACCCCACAAGTCCCGACATATAACCGGCGACAGCGCTGAACAGGAAACCGGCCACCAACATCAGGACTGACATGACCAGCGATATTGTCAGACTACCGGTGGCGAAATTGAAAACGAAGAAGAGGGGAACGGACGCTACGACCAGCGCGATACCCACCCACTGCATCGGTGTGTCTTGCTCTGTACGATCGACCGCCTCCGTTCCCGGCTCTCGTGCGCGACGATACGCATCCATTCCGGACTTGATTCCGCCAACGATACTTTTGCGCACGTTGATCAACGCCCATGCCCCACCGACAACCATTGCACCAACGCCCATGTAGCGGGTTTTGGTGGACCATATCTGTTGAGCGGCATCGACGGCGTCGGTGGCTCCCGCCGGTATGCCTTCCACCAACGCGAGAATGGGAATCGCAATAAACCAGTTGATGGCACCGCCGAGAAAAATCAGGACGGCGATGTTGAGACCGACGATGTACCCCACGCTAACCAACGCGGGAGAGAGATTCGTACCCACATACGCAATGGAACCGCCAATGTACCGTGCCTGCTCCAGGACCCCACCCCACAGCCGGAAACCGGTATCGCCGAGTTTGAAGAGCGCACCGATTGCACCGGCCCATGCGAGGTATTTTATGCCGCCATCCGTGCTTTCGCCGACCTTCAACACCTCGGCTGTGGCAACGCCTTCGGGATATCGAAGGGGGTTATCCACGATGAACGCACGCCTGAGTGGGATGGTAAACAGCACACCCAAGACACCACCGAGACCGGCGATCATCGTCACTTCCCAGTAGTTAAATGCCGTCCACGTATTCAGGATAATGAGCGCCGGTATTGTAAAAATGACACCGGCCGCAAGGCTCTCTCCCGCTGAAGCGGCGGTTTGCACGATGTTGTTTTCGAGGATATTCGAATTCCCCAACAACTTCAGGATTGCCATAGAGATCACCGCCGCTGGAATGGAGGCGGAAACGGTGATGCCGGCGAACAGCCCGAGGTACGCGTTCGCGCCCGCGAGTACCACCGATAGCACAACGCCGAGTATGACTGCCCTGGGGGTTATCTCGGGTAAGATGGTCGATGATTTGATGTAGGACATATTTCAAAATCCCTGTCAAAATCCATTTGGGTGCTTGTTGGGGCACGTCTCGTAGGGCGAGATAATCTCACGTGGATGGCGCGGGGGCAAGGGATTTTGAGCTGCCCGCTACCCGCTATTTGATTTGGAGGCAGACCCTGGGGTGTGGATTGATCTGGGACGTGTCACTGACGCATGTTTGCGGGCAGCGGGCAGCGGGCAGCGGGCAGCGGGCAGCGGGCAGCGGGGTGAGGGGTGAGGTGTGGCTACACAATCATTCTGGCGATTGTTTGCAGCTGCATGTTGCTGGTCCCTTCGTAG
>JAZDDD010000498.1:0-7197 GCA_036679545.1 Gemmatimonadota bacterium
CGAGACAGAACTGGAGATCATCCAAATCGATCGGGATTTGGCGAGCCAGGTCGCTCGAGAACTGCGCGAGATTGATGCCAGGATCGGAGAATTCGTCGAGCGCAAGGTGGCAGCCGAAGTTGAGCTCAAGCGCATCGACATCCGCGCGCCCCAGTCCGGCGTTGTACACCAGTTATCGGTACATACGGTGTGGGGCGTGATCAACGCTGGTGAAACCCTCATGCTGATCGTTCCCAGAGCCGATAACTTGACAGTTGAAGCTAAGGTTACTCCTACAGACATCGATCAGTTGCGCTTAGGCCAGACGGCCAGGTTGCGCTTTTCAGCTCTCAATCAAAGAACGACGCCGGAGATCACCGGGACCCTCAACCGGATTTCTGCCGACATAACGAAAGACGAGCGTAGTGGCGCCAGCTACTACACGGTGCGGGTTATCATGTCCGCCGAGGAGATCAGCCGTCTCGGAGACATCGCGCTTGTGCCTGGCATGCCGGTCGAAGTCTTTGTCACCACCGGTGATCGCAAGGTGCTCTCTTATTTGGTCAAACCCCTTACCGACCAGATCACGCGTGCGTTTAGGGAGCAGTAGGTCGCGAGCGATGATCGCGGTCCGCGCGCGAAGGGGAGGTCCGGCCCCTCATCTACCATTACCAACAGTACCAGACCGCCACCACCAACGCGCAGGAGTCAATCTCCTGCGAGCGTGTTAATTGAGCCTGGCTCAATCGACAGGTCTAAGCGTCAGCTACTCGCAGGCATCGGGCACGACAAGACGGTGCCGTTACCAATATGGGCTAGGGCAACTGAGTCCGTGCGGCCAGTTTGTCATTGTCATCCCGTCGGAGTTTCGCAACTGCAAAACGGATTGGAGTATCCCAACTGGGATACGCCAATCCCGCAACAACGTGCATAAACGTGCATACATGGATCGAAGTTCGTTGAAACGGATTGGAGTATCCCAACTGGGTAACGCCAAGCCCGCAACAACGTGCATACTATGCTTGAGAATTTCTATTCTTGAGAATTTTGGCTTGAGAATTTTGGCTTGAGAATCTGAAGGAGATTTGTGGTCTCGGGTGACAGACTTTTGCAGCATGCGCAGATTTTAAGTTTAATGGAAAGTAAAGTGTGAACCGTCGGCGATACGGCTCTACAGTTAAATAGATATGTATGGCTCGATCAATGCGGAACAAATGACAAGATACCCGTACAACACTTATGACGCGGTCTTGTTAGGCGAAGGAAACGTTCGCTGGCAAACGCTGAGCTGGCGCAAGTGGTGGAGTAAAGACCGTGACAACGCAACTTAAGCAAGCTGATCTCCTATTTCTTATCCAGCAACTTCTGCCAGCCAGCCAGGGAGTGGTCGGTGGTCCGGACCCGTTCAGTCTTCTCGGCCTACGCACCGTCGATGGGACAGCTAATAACTTAACGAATTTGATGATCGTCGATCAGTACGGCAACTCGGTTCACACCAACACGTTCGCCAACGCCAATCAGCCATTCTTTAACGTAAGTACCTCCCCCATCACCGTACCAACCGTCAACCCCACCTACACGACGGGCGTCGGCGCGGCAGGAGATGTTACAGATGCCTCGCCGCGAATTATCAGCAACCTTGTCGTGGACATGAGTGCGGCTAACCCGTCCCTCCCAGCAGATGTCATTGGCAACCCAAGCACCGATGGGATCCTTGCGCCGACCAATGCCTTTTTCACGTTCTTCGGCCAGTTTTTTGATCACGGTCTCGACTTCATCGATAAAGGCGGCATGGGCACCGTCTCCATTACGATTCTGCCCAACGATCCATTTTTGCCTGCAGGGGTTATCCCCCTAACCCGGGCCACGCTAAGAGATCCGAACACGGGCCTCCTTGATGCGAACGGCGTGACGAACAGCTCGTCCGCGCCTTTAGTGGAACAGAGCCAGACCTACGGCCAGCTCGAGACGACGGCGCCCTATCTTATGGAGTACTCTGCCTTAGGTGTCGCGACCGGTCGGCTGGTGACCCACACAGATCCGGTGACCGGCGTCGAAAGCATGGCCACCTGGGCGGACATCAAGGCCAACGCCTTGTTGGGTTTAGGTGTTACTCTTACGGACGAGCATATCCTGAACCTTCCGGACCCAGCGGACGGAGTGACATTAACCGGACAAGCGTTCGCCAACGACCTCGCGCATAACGCTAATCCGTCTGGCGGGCTGACGCCCGATCTCGACGGTGATGTCAATAACATATTTGCCCCCCGCCCTGCGGGTACATACGACGATGAACTGCTCGACGCGCATAAGATCGCTGGTGATGCGCGCGCGAACGAGAACGTCGTATTGACGTCGATCCATCAAGCGTTTCACAGCGAGCACAATCGCATCGCTTTGATGCTGCAAGACCTGAACGCGCAGCAGATTCTGGTTAATCCACTCGCCGTAGTTTTGGCTGGCGACGACTTGTTCAATGCGGCCAAGCTCATCAATGAAATGCAGTATCAGCACTTCGCGTTCGAGGAATTCGCACGCCGCTTGAGCCCGAATATCGACGCATTTGCTGACTATGAAGTGGCGATCAATCCGAACGTCAGTGCTGAATTTTCGCAGGCCATTTATCGGCTTGGCCACTCGATGCTGACCGATTCCGTTCAAGCGGTTAACGCAGCCGGTCAAATCGATGAACAGACGCTGGTCACTGCATTCCTTAACCCAGTGGAATTCGATGACGTGGGTGCGGGTGCGTTCGTCGAGGGGCAGACGCGCCAGCAGCATAACCTGATCGATGAGCACATCGTCACGTCGCTGCGTAACTTCCTCGTTGGTTTGCCGCTCGACCTGGCCGCTATCAATATCGCCCGTGGTCGCGACGTGGGGCTTCCAACACTCAATCAGCTGCGCGAGCAACTTCTTAATGACACGGGCGAAGGCACCCTGGCGCCATATACAAGCTGGACCGACTTTGGAGCCCATATGCTCCACCCGGGTTCGCTTGTGAACTTCATCGCAGCCTACGCACGTGACGCAACTGTCGCAGCCGCACGTAATGCCGGCGACAATGAGGAAGCACGCAGGCTTGCTCAAGTTGCAATTGACGACGGGACGTTTGAGGGTGGCGGGGCGCTATCCGCCGACCTAGGGTTCTGGGATATCGATTTGTGGCTCGGCGCGCTCGCCGAAGAGAAGGCGCTCGGCCCCGGCGGCGTTGTGGGTCTGCTCGGCACGACCGCGGACTTCATCTTTGCCACGCAGTTGCGGTCGCTGCAGGATGGTGACCGTCTCTACTATCTCGCCCGTCTTGGCGGCACGAACATATTGGACGAAATCGAAGCTTCGAGGTTTGGCGACCTGTTTGAGCGCGGCACCGGGGCGCGACACACGAACGGCGACATTTTTGGCACGGCTGACGAGTATGTCGAACTCTCGGCGCTCAATACGAACACATTCACGAGTCCCGCCGGGAACTGGATGGAGGTCATCGGTGGCACGACGCTCGCCGACACAATAATTGCCGGGGCCGGAAATGACACCCTTTGGGGTGAAGATGGCGACGACACTCTTAATGGCGGTGATGGCAACGACGATATTAATGGCGGTGATGGCGATGACACGATCCATGGCGGCGCCGGTGACGATTTTATTCGCGGTAATGCCGGCGCTGACACGATCCATGGCGATGCCGGGGTCGACCACATATTCGGCGGAGCCGGCAACGATGTGATCGATGCCGGCGACGGGGTTGACGAGGTGTTTGGCGGTTTCGGTGACGACGAAATCGACGGCGGGGCGCAGGACGATGGGATTTTCGGTCAAGAGGGCGATGATGTCATACGCGGTGGCGCGGGCAGTGATGTCCTCGACGGTGGGTCTCAAAATGACCACCTGAGTGGCGGCGGTGCCGGTGACACGCTTATCAGCGGCAGCGGCTATAACGTGCTTGTTGGTGGTCCCGGCGCTGATGTGTTGGATGGTACGTTTGGCGATTATGACCTAGCCTCGTACGCGGACTCGTCAGTCGGTCTGACCATCGATTTGGCAGGTGTGCTTTCAACTGGCGATGCCATGGGGGATACATACCTCGGCATCGAGGAAGTGGGTGGTACCCCCTTTATCGATCAAATCCTTGGCGACGCTGGCGACAATACTCTCTCAGGGAGAGGCGGCGGCTCTGCCTTCTTTGGCGAGGTTAATGCGGCAAATGATCTTGTGGGCGACACCCTTGATGGCGGCGCCGGCAACGACGTTTTGTACGACAATCCAGGGCTGGGTGACACTTTGATCGGCGGCGCAGGTGTCGATCAGGCCGTGTTCTTGGGACGCGTGAGCACCGACTTTACAGACCCCTTCGGCTCGATTGGCACGACCGGCAACGGGACCCTTGTAGAAACGGCAACTGGCGCTGAGAACACGCTACTCAGTATCCAAGAGCTGGCGTTTGATGACGGGATCTGGTCGACGGTGACTGGAGTGGGATGGCTGCCGCTGCTCGGCGTAGTTGAAAGCTCTCCACTTTCGGTCAACGGCGTCTCTCTCGATCCCAACTTCACGAACGACATCCAACTCAACGACGGTGCGCCAATTCCGGCCGGCTTTTCGCCGGGTATTCTTGTCGGCACCATTGAGGTCTTTGATCGAGATAACTTCAACGGGCCGGTGAACCCAATCGTCCTGGGGGGTCCCGACGCGGCCCAATTCCAGATCCGTAATCCGGAAAATCCGATTGGCCCCGCGACCCCGCCCTTCCAGGATACCGTTTTGGCCGATGGTTCCCCTGGGCAAGATGGTATCTTCGATCTTTTCACGCAACAAATTTATTTCGTTGGCGTCGTACCGGGTGCCGCCAACGCATTTGTCAACTACGAGGTGCAGCAAACCTACAACATCACGCTCGCGCACAATGATATTGACGGCGGCTCAGGCATCAATTTCACCGTCGAAGTCACCGACACGAACGACAATGCGCCGCTGTTCACCTCACCTGACCAAGTGTCTGTGTGGAATACCACGGCTGTGACTGACGTCGTTTATCGCGCAACCGCGACGGATGTCGACACGGTATCGACTGCTGTTAACGGGAATTTGGACTATACGCTGGACACCAGCCCTCCAGCCGGCAGCGACAACGCCTTGTTCGTTATGACGAATAATGGCGAGGTTAAATTTGATACAGTTAATCCGGGTAATGGCGTCTATCTGCTCGATCTCTTGGTGGACGATGGCGTAACAACCCCAACGGCCAAGCGCGTTGAGATCAGGGTCACTGACGTCAACGCACCCCTTGTCTTTGTAGGCGGTAATCAGATCGTGGCCGAGAACACTCCGGCAGCCACGGTCATTTTAGACGTGGATGCGACGGACCCGGATGATCCGTTTATGATCATGCCCGTCACCTACGAACTGGACCCGATGGTCGGCGATAATTCACTGTTCACCATAGACGCCATGACTGGCGAGCTTCGCTTCATCGCATCGCCGGATTTCGAGAACCCTCAGGATATGGGTGGCAACAACGTCTACGACGTCACCATAACGGGGTTCCATGGTGTTGGATCCTCCACACACAACGTGACGGTGGAGGTGACCGACGAGACGATCGGCGTGGTGATAAATGGTACCGCTGGCAACGATGTGGTGTTGCCGAATTTCACAACTCTTATCGTGCCTCCTACCCTGCCGACGACTGAGAACGATACGATCTTCGGCATGGCCGGAATAGATGTTCTTGATGGCGGTGCCGGCGACGACACTATTTTTGGTGGGGCCGGCGCCGATGTCCTACTCGGCGGAACCGGCAACGACACGCTTGAGGGCGGTGAAGGCAACGATACCGTCAACGGCGGCAGTGGTATCGATACCGTCGTGTTCAACGGTCAATTGTCGGGCTTCACGCCCACCGCGTTAAATGATGACGGCAGCATCGTGTACACGGACCGTACCTTCGATGATGGCAACGAAGGCAGTGACACGCTGTCAGACATTGAATTTATCACACTCAGCCTGGGCGGCATTTGGGAGGTTAATCTGGGAACGACCGGCGGCGACCTTCTCACCTCGTCGGAAGTCCATTGGGACATCATGAATGGCGGGGCCGGCAACGATACTCTGATGGGCGGAAACAACCCTAACATTCTCGGCGGCGGCTCCGGCAACGACATCATCATAGGCGGCACCGGCAGCAGCGATACCGCCATGTTCAATGGTCACTTCTTGGGCTTCGCGGTCACAGCGTTCAATGATGACGGTAGCATCGTGTACACGGACATTAATCTTGCTGATGGCAACGAAGGCAGTGACACGCTGTCATTCATTGAAGCCATCGACCCCCTTCAAGGCGGCATGTGGGAGGTTAGTCTGGGAACGGCCGGCAGCGACCTTCTCACCTCGTCGAAACCCCAATGGGACATCATGAATGGCGGCGCCGGCGACGACACACTGATAGGCGCAGCCGGGAATGACATTCTCGGCGGCGGCTCCGGTAACGACATGATCACGGGCGCCGGCGGCGCGGACACTTTCGTGTTTGATTCGGCTCTCTCGGCAGCAACGAACGTCGACACGATCACTGATTTTGCGGTCGGCTCCGACTTAATCCGCCTGGATAGCGCTATCTTCACCACGTTAAGCCCCGGTGCATTGTCCACAGCAGAGTTCTTTGCTGACCCAGTCGCAACCGCAGCCGGTGATGCTACCGATCGGATTGTCTACAACAGTACGAGCGGCGCGCTCTTTTATGATGATGATGGAGTGGGAGGGAATGCCTCGCAGCAATTCGCTACGCTCGGTACAGGATTGGCGTTGACCGAGGCGAGCTTCGTCATCGTTTGAAATCAATCACAATGGCCGCTTCGGCGCTGGCAAGCACACGCTTGTCAGCGCCGAAGCATTTTGCAGCGCTTGGCCGAAGTAAAAGTGCAGCACGGATGCGAGCAAGTAGGCCCCCGATATCGGGGGCCTTCTTGCTTTTCAAGGTTCATTCTTGAGAGGCTGCGTCCAGTGTCAGTTGTGGCCTGTTGCTCGACGCGGCACCAGTTTCTAAGTTAGAACCCAGTACCGCTGCGAGCGGCAGGCCACTCAGAAAACAAAAGTGCCAATAATGAAGCCTAAAGACGAGAAGCAGACTGTCATACAGTGGGGCCGCGCAACGAGCGGCGCAAGAACCTTCGCCTGCTTTGGGATTGCACGAGGCGGCACCAGCGCCGTAGCCGGCATGAT
>JAZDDD010000499.1:0-4315 GCA_036679545.1 Gemmatimonadota bacterium
GCCGTCCGTCGTTGCGGCTACCGACGGAAAATCAGCCCAGTTCGCAAACATACTATCTGACGTATATGCTGTTTTGGCCGAAGACCAAACACCGTCTTTTCGAGCTGCAATCTTCAGTGTGTGTCCTGTCTCCGTTCGTTCGAGCCATGACATCAAAAGCTGACCGTCGGGCGTCGCAAAGAGATTTGGCTCGCCGGTGTCTTCACCGGTTTCGAAGTCCGCGTCGCTCGTGAACCGAAGGGTGGTAGGTGTACTTGTACCACCTGAAGTGCCTGCATCGTTGGAAGAGCAAGCTGCCATCTGCAGCGCGATAACGATTGTTATGGTGAAACTGGCACGTGATCGGAGCATGAGGTCGCCGCATTTGCAAGGGTGAGATCAAAAAGTCTGCAGCGAGCCGTCCGATAAGTCAACACGCGGCCTAGCCGGTAGGCATGTCGGCGAGGCGATCAGTCGCCTGGTCAAGCGAGCCCGTGAGCTGGCCATCTTCCCAAATCCTTGATAGCGCTACGTCCTCGCCCTTCTGTCGCCCAATGTCGATGCGCTCGGCGAGGTAGATGACTTCCGATAGTGGTAAACGGGCCGTGGGCGGTGGTTGGCGATGGTGTAGCGAAATCGCGACAACCGAATCGTCATCAAGGCCCCATCCGGAGGCGGCGATCCCGCCCAACGGTTCATGGAGCAATCGTAACGCCGCCGAAATAAAGATCGGTGGCAGCGCCGGAGCGCGCCGGAGCGACGTGCGTAACGCCGCGATGTGGTCGAACAGCACGAGTTTTCCGGCATCGTGCAAAAGGGCGAGTGTAAACGCCCGTTCGGGATCGACACCAAACGCCCGAGCCAAGGTGCGTGCGATCGGTGCAGTCCGTACGAGATGCGGCCACACCTTGCCCACCATCCGATCGAACGGTGCTCCCGGGCGGCTCATGAGCCCTTCAACCATTCGTCTCATCATCACCGACTCCACCCCAGCCATGCCGACGCGTTGCACGGCCCCATGGAGTGAACTGATGGTTTCTCCTCCCGAGGAGTAAAACGCCGAGTTGGAGTGTTGCAGCAGGTCCTGTGTGATCGCAGGGTCCCGTTCGATGAGGTCCGTTAGTTCTTTTAGCCCGGCAGTGGGTCGCCGGCAGGTGGAAAGGACCCTTTGTGCGGCAAGGGGCGGTTGCCTGACAAGGTGTTCGTCGGAATTTTCAAGACGCTCGAAGAACGCGACCACATCGCTTTCTTGCGACACAACAACGAACTCGTCTCTCAGCTCTTTTAGTTTACCGACGAAGGTATTGCGGAGTGTGCCACCCAGATCCGTCGTTTGGTGGAGCTCATTCCCTTCGTCCGCGACGGTCGCCGGAGCCGCGTTCTCAGCCACTGCCGGTGGCGGGTTGTGATCGTCCGACCCACTTTCGTTCCTCACGGGCCCGAACCGGCCCGAAAACCGGTCAACTAGCTTCTTGAGCACCTTAACCTCGTCACGAAATCTTCCCTACAAGATTCGGGCGGAAGTAGTCCGGGCTTGAATCCGATCCAGTTGCTCTCCGGGACCGACCGAGCCCAGCTTGCCACGTTTTCGTATTCATTAAGAAGGGCGTGCCAACTATCTTTAGCGCTCGGTACTCACCCCCTCCACACATGAGCATCATGGCGCCCAAAGACACACTGAGCATCACTGACAACCGGACCGGAAAAACCTACGAGATTGCCGTCGCGGACGGGGCCATCAAGGCCTTGGACCTTCGGCAAATCAAGACGCACGATGAGGATTTTGGGTTGATGACGTACGACCCCGGTTTTTCGAATACCGCGTCGTGTAAGAGCCGAATCACATTCATTGATGGGGATAAAGGCATTTTGGAGTACCGTGGCTACCCCATAGAGCAGTTGGCGGAGAAGGGAAATTTCCTTGGAACGGCCTATCTGCTTACGCATGGTGAGTTGGCAAAACAAGCTGAACTCGATCGATGGGTAGAGGAAATTACTCATCACACATTTATCAATGAGAACGTGAAGAAGTTCATGGACGGTTTCCGTTACGACGCGCACCCAATGGGTGTATTCGTAAGCACCGTTGCGGCGCTCTCAACGTTCTACCCGCATGCCAAGAACATCCAGGATCCCGAAGCCCGCATGTACGCCATCCACCGGTTGATAGCCAAGGCACCGACGATCGCAGCGTTCGCGTACCGTCATATGAAGGGATTGCCGTACGTATATCCGGATAATGATCTGTCATATTCGGCAAATCTCTTGAGCATGATGTTCAAGACTACCGAAGCCCAATACAAACCGAATCCGGCTGTGGAGCGGGCGTTGGATGTGTTGCTGATACTACACGCGGATCATGAACAGAATTGTTCCACGAGTGCTATGCGTAGCGTCGGGTCGAGTCATGTCGATCCCTTTAGCGCCATGGCGGCGGCGGCCGCCGCGTTGTACGGACCACTGCACGGCGGAGCCAACGAAGCTGTCTTGCGGATGCTCCGTGAAATTCGCACGGTCGAAAATATTCCCGCATATTTGAAACGGGTGAAGTCCAAAGAAGTGCGTTTGATGGGTTTTGGGCATCGTGTTTATAAGAACTTTGATCCGCGAGCCAAAATCATCAAAAAGGTGGCATTCGAAGTTTTTGATGCAACCAAGAAAAACCCAATCATTGACGTGGCTGTCGAGCTGGAACGAATCGCCTTAGAAGACGACTATTTCGTTTCTCACAAGCTCTATCCGAACGTAGACTTTTATTCGGGAATCATCTACGAAGCCATTGGCTTCCCGGTAGAGATGTTCCCCGTAATTTTCGCGATTGGTCGAGCACCGGGCTGGCTGGCGCAATGGGATGAAAGCCTACGCGACGGGGAACAACGCATAGCACGGCCCCGCCAACTCTATCTGGGTGAGCGGACTCGCGACTTCGTGCTCATTGGCGATCGGTAGGGAGGGGGCGACAGCGAACTTCGAACTTCGAACTTCGAACAATTGAACGTTGAACAATTAAATGCCGAACGAGTTAGCGTCCTATGTCGAATTTTTGCAGCTCCGTCGCAATGAATGTTTGACGTTCAATTGTTCGACGTTCGACGTTCAATTGTTCGACGTTCGCTTGTTCGCCGTTCGACGTTCGCTGTTCGACGTTCGCCGTTCGCCGAGTTCATTGATGCGTGCTTCGAGCTGCGCGCGAATCTCTTCGATAGCGTCTCGTTGGGTTGCGATGACGTTGCGAACTTCTGTCTCTAACGCTACGATGCGTGCCTGAGTTTGCCTGATCGGCTCGCCAACGATCCGGTCGACCTCTGCGCGCACGATCGCTTCTGCCGAATCAATCTCTGCGCTCAATTGTTGCCGTAGGCTCCGCGAGATGGCCGTGCCGATGTTGGAACGAATTGCGAGACTGGGCCCCAGCGCACTACCCGAAAAACGTACTTCCAAGTCCACGTCGCGCACAGCGGACACCGTGCGCCAAATCAAGTCTTCCACACGTGCCTGGATACCTGTCGACGAGCTAGCCATACGTTGCCAATCGGCAGCATTGGCTTGCCACCGCAACGTGCCGGCAACTTCGTCACCGGTGCGCAGGAATTGAACCGACGAAACGCCGGTACCTAAATCGAGTGTAGCGCCAAGACCGGGGACCGTGAGGGCGGGGAGTCGCACCCCGGCAACACGCACCGCAACGGAATCGCGGGAGATATCGCCGACGTGATCGATGACGGCGTCAAAGTCGATGTCTCCTGGTCCTGCGATGGCGTCCGAACGGGACGCGCTGATGCGCAACGGCATGCCAAGTGCCGCCGGTGCGGATGAAAGACCCGTCATCACGGCTTGGTAGTTTCCCGCCGCCACTCCGGCCCCGCCGATTGCAAGGCTAGCCTCCCCGAACGCCAAGGTAAATTTCGGCAATGCCCCTGCAGATGGAAACGCCACATCGGCGCCATCGAGACGGAACCGCTTCGGGCCAGGCCGGCGTCTTGGGTTGAGACCCGGTGGAAGGTACCGGTCCACAAACTGCGCCCAGTAGAGTAGCGGTTTGATCTTGGAAACCGCGAACGACCCAAAGATTGACGGTGAAAGATCCGGTGTGTCGGTTGACGGCATGCGAAGAAGAGAGCGTGCGTAGGCCAGGTCTTGGGCACGAAGATCATCTAGCGTGGCAATGCCGACTTGTAACGACGTCAGGCCGTCACGCACGCGATCGTCGAGAGCGCTGATTTCGGCTTGGGCGCTTTGGATTCGCGCCTGGACACTCCGTACAGTCCGAAGCGTTTGGACTAATCCGGAGACGCCGAGTGATTGCGGGGATGCCGATTGCAACCTTGCTACTAAC
>JAZDDD010000005.1:0-2486 GCA_036679545.1 Gemmatimonadota bacterium
TTCTTACTTCGGCCCAACGGTTGCGCAACGGAATGGGTTAGCCCGTTTACGGCAGGAGTTGGCGGATGTGATTGGAACGAGTCGGTAAGGCGATTGCTGATGTGACGTATCATGCGAGCTGCCAGTGGTGTTGTACTGGCGGGTCAGGTGATGGGCGTGGTCTTCCCTACTTGACGGGGTGTGCCCTTGGTCAAGAGGCGCTCGGTGAAGTCCAGTCGTTCGTTTAGATCCTCGATTTCGGCGGCTTGTTGCGAAAGAGATTGCTGCATTTCTTCACGCAATTGGTCAACAGATTCTGAAGAGGCTTCGCCCAACTGCGATTGGGCCATGCCCGCTTTCAGCTTCGCTTTGTACGCGGAAAGCAAAACGAGTCCAAGCCCTATGGCTCCTCCACTCAGGAACATCGCGAACGCGCCGATTGAATCAAAATCCATATCTACAATCTTGCTCGGGGCCATGTCTCGGTATCAAATCGTTCTCTTTGCGTTGGTCTCAGGCGCCTGTAGCGGAAACGAACAGGTGGGTGATAACCAGACACGTCTCGCAGGCCTATCCGCAGACTCCTTGTTCTACGCTGTCGAGCGTCAGCTGCTCGACGGCGAAGAGACAATTGTAGACTTTCATGTCACCGCTGAGGGCGCGTTTCAGGCGGATCTGAGGGGACGACTCCGGTTGCAAAGCGGCAACAGGGCCGAGCTATCAGCTAGGGGCACCTTTGGGTCCGACTCGGCCGACTTGCGCCTTGTGTCCGACGGTTCCGAGATGGTTTAAGTTGAAAATTGCCACGCCATCCGGATTGAATGAGTCCATCGCTGTGGGAATGGTGCGAATGGGCTTGCTGCACAATCTCGCCCGCCTTGTCTCGAACGAAGCGCCCGACCACCCGGACGGCACGGTGATGCAATGGGTACAGGTCACCGACCTGAGTCGGCTCGACGGCGGGGCAGGCGAGTTGGGCATTCAGTTCACACTGGTTGTATCTGGCGTCGCGTCGGGCACTGCGTTACTGAGAGTCGATGACGAAACCGGTGAGACAATCGTCCGTGAACAAACCGTTCAGTTCCCGGATGGCGAAATGCGTGTCGTCGAACGGTACATCGGATGATGACTGTGAAGTTTTCCGGTTGATCCTATGTCGTTAACATCTCGAGTACTCATTGGACTCATCGCCGGTCTCGTGATCGGCGTCATCATTTCCGTGGTGCAAACGCCGGCGCTGCAGGCGATAGCGGCCGCCGTGGAGCCAATTGGTGCGCTTTGGGTCAACGCGATCCGTATGACAGTTGTCCCGCTTGTGGTGTCACTGCTAATCGCAGGTATTGCGTCCAACACGCCGGGTAGTGTTGGCCGCGTTGGTGGGCGGTCCATGATTTTGTTTGTGACGCTTGTCGCGGGCGGCGCCGTGTTCACCGCTTTGGTGGCTCCGGCTGCTTTCAATCTGGTGGAATTCGATACGGACACCTTTGCCGCGCTTCGTGCGGGAGCACCGAGCGGTCAGGCAGATTTACCGCCTTTCCGCGATTGGATCATCAATCTCATCCCGTCGAATCCTGTGCGCGCGGCCGCGGACGGCGCCATGCTCCCGCTTATTGTGTTCACCGTCATCTTTGCGTTGGCTATGACGCGGTTGGACGCCAAAGATCGAGAACCCCTTTTGAACTTTTTTCGTGCGATTGCCGCCGCCATGTTTGTGGTTGTCGAGTGGATTCTCGTCGTGGCACCTATTGGCGTATTCTTTCTAGTCTTGCCGCTCGCTGCCGAGACGGGTGTGGGGTTGGTGGGCGCCTTGGGTTTCTTCCTTGTGATAGTGTGTGGCATGCTCGTTGTGGGTATCCTCGCGCTCTATCCAGTCGCCACACTGTTTGGTGGGGTTGGGCTGCGACAATTCGCAAAGGCATGTGCACCCGCACAAGCATTGGCTTTTAGCACGAGATCGTCGTTGGCCACATTGCCGGTCATGTTGGACGCGGCACACCGAGAACTCAAGATCCCGGCACAGATCACCGGCGTCGTGTTACCTGTTGCTGTTTCGCTGTTCAAGTTTGCGTCGCCCATCGCGAGAGCAGGTGGGACGTTTTTCATCGCGAGATTGTACGGTATTGATTTGGGTTTCGCGGAGATTGCCACGATCACCGCGGCCATCGCCGGGCTCAGTTTCTATTCGCCGGGTATTCCCAGTGGGGGACTCTTCATCATGACACCCATCTACATCGCGTTGGGTCTGCCAGTGGAAGGAGTCGGGTTGCTCATCGCGTTGGATTTGATTCCGGATATGTTCATCACGACGGGCAACGTCACGGCCGACATGGTTGCGGTGACTATCATCGGCCGGTTCAACAATCCCGCAACCAGCGGTACGTCAAGCGTCAACGACTCTGCGTCTTAAACGCTCTTCGGCCGTGTGAACCAATGTGTGAGCAAAGTCCGTGACGGTGTTCCAGTTTGTGAAACCTGGACCGCCGCCCGTACTGCTTGATTGTCTGGAT
>JAZDDD010000050.1:0-2153 GCA_036679545.1 Gemmatimonadota bacterium
ACCCGATCCGAGTTCCGTATGATGCTCTAATAATTTTAAGCGCTCCTCAGCATCTGGGTCGATATTGTCCGGTACCAGCAGGTGACAGAACGCGCGGCGATGCCCACGACCAACGCGGCCCCGCAACTGGTACAGCTGCGCCAATCCGTACTTGTGGGCTTGATGTACGATCATCGTATTCGCATTGGTAACATCCAGCCCGGATTCGACGATCATTGTGGATACGAGGATGTCAATGTCCCCCGCACCAAACGCACGCATCGTTTCATCGAGTTGACGTTCCGGCACACGACCGTGGCCAACCGCCACCGTCGCACGCGGCGCCACCGATCGTACCCGCTCGGCAATCGTCTCGATGGTTTCAATCCGATTGTGCACGAAAAACACTTGCCCACCCCGATCCAATTCACGTGCAATCACCTCTTCCAACAGACCGTCGTCCCATAGCTCCACAAAGGTCAAGACCGGCGATCGGTCACGCGGCGGTGTTTGAATGAGCGACATGTCGCGCAGTCCGGAGAGCGCGAGGTGCAATGTCCGTGGAATGGGCGTTGCAGTGAGTGTCAACACATCGACGAACAAACGCATTTCTTTCAGCCGTTCTTTGTGTCGCACACCAAATCGCTGTTCCTCATCCACCACGAGTAGACCAAGGTCTTTGAACTCCGCATCTTTCGACAACAATCGATGCGTGCCGATGAGGATGTCCACCTTACCTTCTTTGAGACGCCCCAAGATTTCGCGTTGTTCGGCGGGTGAACGAAAACGCGACAACACCTCCACGGTGACAGGGAAGTCAGCCAATCTGTCACCGAAGGTCCTGCCGTGTTGCTCGGCCAGAATGGTCGTGGGAACGAGAACCGCTACCTGTTTCCCGGCGACCGCCGCTTTGAACGCCGCCCGCACAGCGATCTCGGTTTTGCCATAGCCAACGTCACCGACAATCAAACGGTCCATCGGTTCCCCGTTTTCCATGTCTCGTTTCACCGCGTCCGTCGCAGTGCGTTGGTCCGGTGTATCCTCGTAGAGAAACGCAGACTCCAACTCGGTCTGCCAACGCGTGTCCGGAGGAAAGGCAAAGCCCTTGGCTATGGAACGTCTGGCGTAGAGGTCCAACAGATCCGCCGCCATTTTTTGGATGGCCGATCGGGTTTTGTCACGTTGCCGGCGCCAACGCGTCCCCCCAACCCGATCCAGTTTTGGTGGTGCGTCCTGTGTATCGACCGCGGACCGAAATCGCTCTACCTGATCCAGTTTGTATAGCGGGACATTGAGCCGTGTCCCACCTTCATACTCGAGACTGGCTACTTCGTACGTGCCACCTTCGGTGGTCAGTGTCTCGATACCACGATAGATGCCAATGCCGTGCTCGAGATGCACTACATAGTCGCCGGGTGTGAGGGACCCCGCGGCCGCGGTCATGGCCTGCCGGTACTTGCGGGGGCGGCGCAATCGGCGCGCCCGCCGGAAGATTTCGTGATCGGTCAGAACGGACAGACCGGGAATCAAGAACCCGCCATGTAACGCGCCGATGGCCAACGTCACCCCGGGGGGCAAACCACGCCGGCCACCCATCTCACTCAGCAACTCGTCCAATCGTTCGAGTTGTCCATCGTTGTCACAGAGAATGAGTGTGGGTCCCGCCGTCACCATCGCCACTAACTTGCGAATGTCACGATCGACACGGTCTGGCTCGGTGAGATAAAAGTCGATGTCCCGAGACGGCGCGTCGAGCATCAAGCGACCGAACTGCACAAACTCTTCTTCCCAGGCCGTCGGCGAGGAAAAGAGCACGTCACGCGTTGGTGTAAGTTCCCCGCGCCGACGCGCCAACTCTAGATGATGTTCGACTTCGTTCCACAGATGTGTGACCTCGTCAACGCCAATGCCACTCTCAACGACGACCACCGTGTCGGGCGGAACCAAAGCCAAAAGGGACCGGCGTGTTGAATCTTCGCGGTCGTCATTCTCCGGGGCTTGTAGCTGCTCGCGAACTGCAGAGATGGGCAATACCGTTATAGAATCCTGTTCCACCTCCGAGCGTTGCGTATCGAGATCGAATGCGCGGATCGACGCGATTTCATCACCCCACCACTCGATACGCATCGGGTTCGCCATACCAAAGCCGTACACATCGACAATGCCGCCACGCA
>JAZDDD010000500.1:0-3728 GCA_036679545.1 Gemmatimonadota bacterium
GTATTCCGGCGACTCACCTAACGCGTCATATAACATTCCGATTGCGTCGCTCAGTCGGGCCCACGGTTTCTCTCGCAGGAGATGTGTGCCTTTCAAATAAAGTTCGCGCGCCACTACGGAAGGTTGCGCCCGAGATGGTTTTGTGGCTGATGGTTCGAACAATTCAATCGTGAGTGCCGCGGCGACTCTTGCGGCGACAATGCGCTCAAGAGCAGTTGACGTTGGCAGATCTTCCTCAAAGCGCTCAGCCCATACAACGCGGCCTTCGGGAGAGGATACCAATTCGAACACGACGCGCACGGAAGTGCCTTCTCCGGTGACGCTGCCACGCAATACGTAATCGGCACCCACGGCATCGCTGATGTTGTCCAACGATTCGCCAGCCATGCGGGTGGATGAGAACTTCGCGATCACCGCCATTTTGTCCGCGGGAAAACGAGCCAACTCGGCGACCAACTCATGTCGCAGACCGCTCGCAAAGTATGCGTTGTCGTTTGAATCACCGAGTTGCTCTATTGGCAGTACCATCACCGTTGGGACGGCAGACTCCGACCCGAAAAGACGTGAGAGCCCGAACGTGACCGTTACAAGAGTTGCGGTCGCAAATAGCCAACGTGTGGACGGTAGTCGTGCGCGTTCGGTGGGTGGTGCGTTGTGTGGGGTGGAAGGTTGTGTTGGAGAACCATCAGCGGTGGAGACCGGCGCTATGAACCGGTAACCGCGTCGTGGCACCGTCTCGAGAAAAACTGGTCGATTAGCATCGTCGCCCAACGCGGTTCGAATCTGACGAATGGCGAAATTTAGACTGCGATCCACTTCGACCGGACTTGTTTCCCACAAGGCTTCGATAAGCTCGTGGCGAAGGACGATTTCGCCGGGAACTTGTAACAACCGGGCTAGTGCCTGAGAGGGTTTTGGCGCCAGCCTGACTACACGTGTGCCTCGACGCAACTCTAACGTTCGACCATCAAACTCGAATTGCCCAAACGAATGTAGGGTCGAACTGTCTCCGTTCATTTTTTGGATCATCTGCTCCCTCGTAGTAGACGGATCACTGCGAACCCTACGGACAACTTGGTGACGCGGATTCTTAACGGTTGTAATTGACTTAGGTCGTCAAGATCCGAAAGGTTCCACCGGAATTGGCATTGCCCACGCGGGTCGAATCCGTCGTCGTCGATGTATGGGAAGTGAGTGGGAGCAGAGCATCACCTGATGCTGTAACGAAAAACTCCACAACAAGTTACGCCATCACCTCAACATCACACGGATCTCATTCGGTCATGCCTTGCGATTGACTGGACACAGGAGAGTGATTGGTCTACGTGACCACGCCGGTATTCGCGGTCGGCTATTCAATCGACTTGAAAGTTGGGGCAACGTATGCAATTCAATCCAAGACGGACTGTTCGAGGGGCGAGTGCGGCTCTTCTCCTTTCGTGCTTCACAATCCTCTGGCCCATTTCCGCAATGGGCCAGACAGGTGACTCTCACGAAGACGTGGAGGGTCTTCTCGAGGCGGTCAACTATTACCACGAGTACGCGACGTCGGACTTCACGCACATTTTGGAAGCCACGCAGCGTTTTGAAGCGTTGGCGGCGCAACATCCGGTAACGGGAGATCATCCGGCCGGTTGGTTGCCCGCGTACTGGACCGCGTTTGCGTACTCCCAGCTCGCGTTGTTCGCCAAGGACAATAGGCTCGGACCTTACGTAGAACTCGCTCAGCTGTATTACCAACGCGCTTGGTCCGGCAAACCATCTGAAGAACCTCGGATGAACGCGGACCTCTTCGCGCTGAAAGGTTTGATCTTGGGGTTTGTCCAAACGGCCGACCCTGCGAATGCCGGTAAGCACAAGGCTGATCAAGAGGAGCAATGGGAAATGGCGCGGTCCGCAGACCCTAACAACCCCATGGTGCTCATGAACCAGGGGCTTACGCTCATTCGCGACACGGAGACGCGCGCCCGTGCGTACGAATTGCTCGACCGCGCGATCGAGCGTTACGAACCACGACTCGACAAAACGGAACCGAACTGGGGACGTGAGTTCATTGATGTTTGGATGGGGAGCTACCCGCGATTGAACGACGGTGAGCAGGCTGAGGCGAGCGGCGCAGCGTTGGTAAACAACCCGTGAACCTCATGAAGGGTGCACGGTGGTCAACCGCAGGCGTCGTTGCCGTTGTGTTGTACGCGCACTTCGGTGTCGCGGCGGCGTTCGCCCAGGAACGTGATCTGTTGTCGGCGCCGGTCGATCATTGGCTCATCGTTAAAGACCAGGCAAACGGAGGCGATGCGCCCCGTCTCACGCGGGGAGAGGCGGGCCTCACGATCCTGACCGGTGCGGCTTCGATTCTGTATCAGCGAGACGCTTCGTTGACCGGTGATTTTACCATCCGAATCGAGTTGCAGCTGTTCGATCCCAGTCGGAGAAACGAGGGCTTCGGAATTTTGTTTGGTGGCGTCTCTTTGATGTCAGTTGAGCGCCAACGTTACACGTACTTCCTTATTCGTCAGGACGGCTCCAGTCTTGTCAAAACAAGAACCGGCCGTTCTACCAATGTTGTTCGTGACTGGCAGCGCAACACTTCATTGCGTTCTTGGGAGTCTCGCAATCCGGACGCCGACGTGGTCGAGAATACACTCATGGTCGAAGTGAAAGGAGATTCGGTTCGTTTCTTCATCAACGACCGAGAGGTATGGCATGTGCCGCGTAGCGATCTACACACCGATGGTGTCGTTGGTCTGCGCGTGAATCACGGCTTGCGTGTGCGTGTGGCTGAAATGGTGGCATGGCGGTAGGCCGGTATGGCGGTACGTGCCCGGTCATTGCATTCTGTTACCGCCTTACCGCGTCTGTCTCCCCCGGCAGCGGCGGTGTTAACAACGGGGCGCGGCGTGCTTTTGTGGCCTGTTCGAATGCGTAACCCAACGCTAGCAGCCGCGGTTCGCTGAAAGCTGTGCCAAGAAAGGAAATGCCGACTGGCAACCGGTTGGTTGTGAACCCGGCCGGCACTATGAGGTCCGGAAACCCCGTGAGGTTTGCGATGTTCGTGGCCGTCGGGCCACCACCGCCGCCACCACCACCGCTCAGCAGTCCGGGTCGTCGTGGTGAAGTAGGGTACACGATGGCGTCCAAGTCGTCGCTTGCTATCAAACCTTCAATGATGCTGCGCACCATTGGGAGTCCGTGGTCGCGCATGGCGATGTACTCATAGTCTGTGACCGCGCCACTTTTGTCCTCGCGTTGTAATAGACTCCAACGGGGTGGATTGGGGTTACTGCCGTCGGCGGTGGGAGCAGTTATCCGCGTCGATTGTGCGACTAACTCCGCAAGTGTCTTTGGGTACTCCGGTCCGATGGTGCTCAGGTAGGCGGGAATTTGGTCGCGGAATTCCCTCCAGCGAATTGTTGTGTACCAAACGCCTTTTGCATCGAGCAGCCACTGCGGCCGAATCCTGTCCCAGGACCTGACGTACGATACCGATGCGTGCGCCGGACAGCGCATCGACGTCGAGGAATTGTGTGTAGTCGTCGGCGATATGACCATCGCTCTTACGTGTGGCCGTGTCGTTGGCGTCAATGCCAGTGAGCGCGTTGAGCATCGCGGCAGCGTCGTAAACACTTCGGGCCATTGGACCCGCGGTGTCGAACGAGAGTGCAAGTGGAATGATGCCGTCTCGGCTGACAAGACCATGGGTCGGTTTGAGTCCAACGATGCCGTTC
>JAZDDD010000501.1:0-3372 GCA_036679545.1 Gemmatimonadota bacterium
CGGGCGCAATGCTCCCGCTCCGGTCGAACACTGTCCCTTCGATTCGCATCGGTTGGCCTGGCTCGTTCCTCGGGGCGAGGCGTGTGACGGAACTCAGGGTATCGGGTAGTCAGTCGAAGACCGCTTCACACCCCTCACACGGGAGCCCGATAATAGGCTCGCGCGCGCCCACCCCCTGAGCGTTTAACCACCCCATCGGAACGAAAGACATCATTATTGCCAATGCTAGTACTCTCGCCTTTGCGCCTCCCTCGAAATCCTTCAACGTACTGAACCAGCCCTCACCGAAGCTCACCGATCCAAGCTTTCGCACGCTCAAAGTTGCGGTCGCACGAATACAAGCAGCAGCATCCCGACGACGGCTATCAGTACTCGCAATTCTGCGAGCGCTATCGCCCAGAGCGTATGACAAGGTGCCGTGTCGTCCTGCCGCAGAGGCGGGCTTGGTTGTCAATGTGGCAGGGTCGGGCGGCATGGCAGTTGCCTTTGGCAGTTACATAACAAAGCAAAGAGACGCCGGGCCATGGTTGACCGCTCTCAATAGATAGGAGTAGTAATGAGACCAGACATGAACGGATCGCCAATGTGGCTTGGCAGGCTGCGGAACGTATTCCACTCCGCCGTTCTCATAGTTGCTATGGTGGCGCTGCTGGCCGCGGTGGGCGGGTTGCTTGGGGGGTCGCTGCTGATGGTTGTCCTTCTTGGATTCGGCGTGGCGTTCCTTGGGTTGGGTCCGTCCATGGGGTCACGGATGTTATTGCGTATGCAGGGAGCCGTGCCGCTGTCGCGCTACGCGGCGCCGAGGCTCACCGATTTAGTGATGCGACTTTCACACCACGCCGGGCTTTCCGGCGTTCCCCAACTCTACCTGGTTCCCACGCCCACAGTGACGGCGTATACCACAGGCACACGCCATTCGGCAGCTATCGCGGTTACGCAGGGCTTACTCGGCGCACTCAACCTCCGGGAGTTGGCTGGGGTGCTGGCCCACGAGGTGAGCCACATCAAGCGCAACGACGTGTGGGTGATGGGACTCGCAAATTTCATCAGCCGCGCCACCAACTTCATGTCGACGTTAGGACAGATCCTGCTGTTCCTGAATCTTCCGCTGCTACTCATGGGCCGGCTGACGATGCCGTGGACCGCAATACTGTTGCTGGTTTTTGCGCCGACCATAACCGTGTTATTGCAGCTCGCCTTGTCTCGCACGCGCGAGTATCAAGCCGACGCGGGCGCAGTGCAAATCACCGGCGACCCCATAGGACTAGCGTCGGCGTTGGCTAAGCTGGAGCGAATGAATGCGGGATTCCTGGACCACTTCATGCTCCGCCTGCGTGGACATCATTGGACGTCGCTGCTTCGCACTCATCCATCGACGCGGCGCCGTATCGACCGCATCGCGCAGCTCGGCGCCGGTGGAGTTCGAAGTCGGGCAGTTGCTTAGGTGCCCGTGTCCGGAGCAGATGGGGCAAACCCTCACACGCGCAGTAATACGCCCCCCGCGCGGTTTCGGACCGAACGCCAGTTCCTCTCCTACTGCCGGTCGGTCCCGGGTGCGGACAATTCTGGGGGGCGCACGCGCCACCGGTCGGGGAACAAACAGGGCAACCGGTATCTCAAGCTCGCGTTTAGCCACGCGAGTGTCCGGGCGATTCAGTACTTCCCGGTGATCAAGCGGTTCTATCACAAGCAGCGACGACGTAAACCGGTAGTCGTCGCCCGCGCGATCGTCGCCGCAGAGTTAGCGCGGATTGTCTATCAGGTGTTGACGAAACAGCAGGACTTCAACGGCAGGTTCCGGGGCGTGCCGTTGCAGCGCACCAAGACGCGACAGTGGCCCCGTCTGGCAACCCCGGCCGCCTAACTGGGTCGCGGCGCTCGCGCCGCGGGCCACGGACTTGATTGGGGAGTCAGACGGCGTGCCACGGGATGTATCTGAGTGCGTCGACGAGGAGCCTCGACGACGGTCGGGATCGTAACGGATCTGACTGGACAGCTCACAATGGTGTTTGGCCGCCACGGTCGGAGGTGGTGGCACACAACGATATGAAGTGGCAGACGCCGCTGGTTACATAAAAGGAATACGCAACGTGAACGTGCCGACCGCTGGTCGTCGCGGGGAAGGCACGTGCGCCCACAATCTGGTCCTTGACAAAGCACTTCTTAATGGTGTTAGACGGCACGGGTACTGCGATCTCTACTTGTCAGGAACAGGGGACTACCCCTGCCTTTCATTGCCTCAGAATTGGTCAATTGTCAAATCGCACCATCGCGTTGGATGCTGCACGTCAAGCCTACCTCACCGAGGAGTAAACACCAGCTCCTGCCCTTGCTCCAGCACGACCGGCGACCCGCAGATCTCCGACCGCCCAGCCGGAAACTGGTGGTGCATGACAACGCGTGTCGCCGACACAGACTGTTCGCTCCTCAGGACCGTACACCATAACCACGGCGTCACGAAGGCCACGTCGAGGTCCGCCGCCGCGACCAACGCCGCCGTGTCTTCCGTATCCCCGGTGAAGTAAAATCGGTGGCCGCGCCATTCGATCACATACGAGAAATGGTCGACGTTGCTATGCGGTGTTGGCTGAGCCGTCACCGCAAAATGCCCGACGGACCATTGGCGCGTCCCCGATATCCGTTGGGTCGGTGGCAATGACCGCATAACGTCGGGAGGGCCGATAACGCGCCAATCGCCCCCCGAGACCAGCGCTGGGGTAAAGTGATCCGCGTGGCCATGCGTCACGACACGTGTCACGTGACCGACCGGCATCACGGAGTCGTCGTACGTCATGTACCCGAATGCGCCCGATTGGTAGGGGAAGTCCGTGACCAACGTGGTTTGTCCGTCGGTAAGTTCGAACGCGGCGTTGCCAATGAAGCGCACGCGGAGGGAGTCCGCTTGACCACCCAAGGGAGCACTCATGACAACCATGAGGACAAGCACATCGGTTGAGTACTTCATGCATCTGGCTCCGTGCCGTCTAACACTGTCGGTCTAACACTGTCGTCCATCAGCTGCGGGCGACTACTCAGAGTCGCCCGCGCATCTATGCCGTTAGAACGCGCCTTAAGGCGCGCACAAATGAATCGCTTCCTTTGAAACGTCAGCGCCCGGCAGTCTGCATGGACTTGTTAGGCGCCGCGCCGACAGATCCCACGCTGAAGCATTCCGTGCGTACGCCGGTTACCGTACCGACAATCCCAACTGGAGGCCCCATTGCTGACCCCACGCACTGCGCGGCCGATCGGTACCAACATACACCATCGTACCGGTCAAGCCCACGTCGGCAGCGAGTCGATGGCTCAAAGGAATCGTGAAGCCACCCACGCCTCCCGTGCTGAGCCCCGGCCCTCCATCCTGAAACGGTC
>JAZDDD010000502.1:0-4612 GCA_036679545.1 Gemmatimonadota bacterium
CCCAGAATTCCGGCACCCCGGCAAGATCCCCATCGGGCAACATGACTTGCAGGCTCGCCAGCATTCCCTGCCCTTCGAAGACCGCTTGAGCGGCGCTGCGACGATCGTTGTCGCCGCGCGATGTCAGAATAGAGTCCAGGGGCGCGTATTGCGCCTGTAACGCGTGAACGAGTTCGTGGGCCACGACAAGCCGCAATTCAAGCTGTGGGACGCCTGTCACCACGTAGAGCGTATCCAACTGCGGATCGTAGAACCCAACGACCTGTTCGCTCAGCAGATCGACCAACAGTTTCTCCAAATCGAGTTCCGGTGGCAGCATCCGAAAAAGTCGATAGGCGGTCGAGATCCGTTCCATCTCTTCGGGCGGGAACTCAGTGGCAACCTTCCGCTTGAGGTAATCAAAAACCTCTTCTTTGGTCCGCACGGCCACATTTGGCGGGTAGCGGAATTCCAAGCCTACGGCGCGTTCGATATCCGGTGTCACCTCTCGCGCCATTTCCTCGACCTGTTGGGCAAATTGGCTGACCTGCGCTTCTTCGCAGCCCATGACCAAAGCCACGCCTATGACGAACAGATGCTTCATACTTTATCTCTTCAACGGGTTCAAACAGGAAGATAATTGGAAGGCGGTCACACCGGGGAACTAGAAATTGAAGGAGACTAGTTGGGGCTCCTGCGGAGAAACACGTCGCCATCGAAGGCCTCGAGGCGGACCTGTGCACCACCCGATCCGAGTGTAAAACGCAGACGTTTGCGTTGCGATTCGCGCAGCACGACGGGGAAGTTCGTTTCGAAACCACCGTTGAAGTTTGCCACGGTGACATCGGCGCTCACGTTGGACTGTACGGAGAGTGTGATATCGCCGTCATGTGTCGAAAGGTTGTAACGCCCTCCATTGAGGATGGACCCACGATATATGATGTCACCATCCACGGTGTTCGCCTCGACACCGCGAGAATCAGCTTCGGTGATGGTAATGTCCCCGTCGATCGTTTCGACATCGATCTCGCCGACCACATCTCGTATGCGGATATCGCCGTCACCGGCCGCAACCTCCACTCGGCCCCGGGCACCGACAACATCGACCAATCCCTCGACGGTGGCAATCGAGATACGTCCCGCTCCTCCGGTGACCCGGACATCTCCCTCTGTTGTTTCGGCGACGACATCGGCCTGCGTGCCGCGTACCGAAATCGCCGCATCGATCGTGTGCAGGGTCACCGCCATGTACACCGGCACGCGAATATCAAAACCAACCTCTTCATCATCGTCATCGTCCCACTCATATCTGTCTCGTCCACGACCAGCGGAACTCCGTCGCCAGCTACCGCGTTGTGGCCGCACGCGAACCACGCTGCGGGACGACTCCACACTAAACGACCCACCGTTGGCCGCCACAGATATTCTTACTTCGTCCCGGTTCCACGTGGTCACTTGGATCGCGCCTTCACGGGTTTGGACGTCAAGACGGATTCCTCGACGAACGGCGATTGTCGTATCCATCAGCTGGTTGGCCGGGAAGGTCAATGCAAGCCCGAGTGCAAAAGCCGCGATCATCGCTGCTAGCTCCTACTTGCCATCTCGGTGACGCGACGAAGCAGTCCGAGCTTTTGCCGGACGGTTCTCTCGAGATGATGACGCACGTACTCGCTTTCAGGGTCTTGCTGGAGCGCTGCCCGCGCCCGTGCAATGGCCACATCAATGATGAGAAGATTTTGCTCGACGACACGAATCGTACTTGGGTTCAACCACTCACGTTCGCGCTCGAGTGTGGCCATGAGTTCGGCAACGGCCTCGTCATACCTCGTTCCAACCGAGACCGACACGAGTGTCGCAACTTCGTCGGGTGTTTCCGCCGCGAATACCTGAGGATCGACGACACCGCGACTCAATTGCGTACCCACCCAACCGGCAGTACCAACCAACGACACCATTGCAATACCTGCTGCCAGGAGTTGTGGTACCGAGAGCGAAACACGACGGCGAACCAACTTCTTTGGCACGAGTTTTTGCGGAGGCATGGTGACGCCAATCCGTGCCGCAATACCCGGCCATAAATCTTGATGGGGACCGCCATGTTCAAAGGCGCCACCACGCCGCACCACATTGCGAAGTTCCGTCACCAAGCTCTGACACGGGCCACACGTAGCAATATGTTTATCGAGTTCACGACGAGCGACGGGCTCCAACTCATCGTCGATATACTCGGATAACAACTCTGTCTTACAATCGTCAATCATTCTACTCTACCGTCAAGATTTTAGGAAACGTCGTAGCGTCATGCGGGCGCGATGGAGTTGCGCCTTCGACGTTCCCACTGTCACACCGAGCATGCCGGCAACTTCACGGTGCTTGAAGCCCTCGACATCGTGCAATACAAACACCTGGCGAGCACCCCTCGGCAGTTGCTCCACGGCCGCGTCGAAATCGACATTGAATTCGGCATGGCCCGACGGTGCCCGTACTGACTGCATTGGCTGCTCTGCGTCGATAAAACGCGACCGTGCCCGTCCAGCCGCCTGGCGATGGCCCAACATCACGTTGATTGCCAATCGGTGCAGCCACGTTCCAAACCGCGCATCACCACGGAACGTTCCGAGCTTTTCCCAAGCCCGCACGAACACGTCCTGAGCCAGCTCTTCGGCTTCATCGCGTCCAACCATCCGGCAGGCCAGCCCATAAATTCGATCCACATGGCCGCGGTATAGGCGTTCAAATGCCTGCGCATCGCCACTTGCCGCGAGGGTCGCATCTATGGTATCGGCATCAGCCGAGGAAACGATCGACTCTTGCCCCAGTTCAGTCACCTTTTGCATGCGTTGTATTGGATGGTTGGATTTGGGATATGGTTGTCGGAGACATGGAGCTTGGTGTGCTCATTTTCGGCTGCCCGCTACCCGCGGCCCGCTGTTCCTCGTGTGAGTGTAGTGGCGGATTCGTAGAAAGTCTTCGGGCAAAGGATCTCCTCAGTCATAGCCCGCTCCTCTAATTAAGATAGCGGGTAGCGGGTAGCGGGCAGCGGGCAGCGGGCAGCCCGAGCGGGCGATCAGCCCGCGAGGTAATCCATATACCAATCCAACACTCTCTCGCCGAATACGAACGTCAGGCCTGCGGCGACGGCCAGGAAGACTCCGAAAGGCACCAGGAGTTCAGAAGCTGTTTGACCACGTCTTTTGGCGGCCAAGGAACGGATTCCTTGTATGGGAAGGAAAACGATGGTGCCGAGTAGGGCGCCTCCGAAGATGGTGAGGGGCACGCCTTGCCAACCGAGGAACCCGCCTACCATCGCCATCATCTTTATGTCTCCGCCACCCATCGCCTCCTTCTTGAAGAGACGTTCGCCCCCGGCGGCCACGGCATAGAGAAGCCCAAACCCCACAGCGGCACCGATCGCGGCACGCAAGACACTCGGAATGCCACCGAACGCCGCCAGGATAATGCCGACCCCTAGACCACCGAGCGTATACTCGTCCGGAATCAGGTATGTGCGGGCATCTGTGACGGCAATCCCAACGAGCAGGGTGCCAAAGATTGCCGCCGTAAGGGCGGTCAGCGTTGGGCCGTACCACCAGACCGCGGCCACCCACAGAAGCCCGACGGTCATCTCGACAAGTGGATACAAAAGAGAGACGGGTTCTTTGCAGTTGCGGCAACGACCCCGGAGTACTACCCATGACAACACGGGGATGTTGTCGTACCACGGGATTGTCGTTTTACATGCCGTACACCGCGAGCGCGGTGTCACGATCGATTCGTCGATTGGGAGGCGAACGATACACACATTGAGGAAACTGCCGAATACCAAACCGGCCATCCCAACCACGAGAAGCAGTTCCACAGAAGCTGTCACCGGGTGGCCTCATAAAGAAGGATTGCGGCGGCGGCCGCGGCGTTGAGAGATTCCGCCTCCGGTCTGATACGAACACCAACCCGCCCAATGGCAGCGTTTGCTATCGCTTGTCCAACCCCGGACCCTTCGTTTCCGATGACAATCCCCACGCGTTCGCCCAGTGTCGCTGAACGCGAATCGTCACCCAGGGCAGCAGCCACCCACAACGCTAGCTTTTGTTGCGAGGACCATGCGACGACTCGATCTACGTCGGCGTTGACCACTGGGAACCGAAATGACGCGCCCAAGGCACTACGAAGGAACTTGGGATGTGTTAGCTGGACGGTGCCCGGCAGTGTTATAACACCCGCCCCACCCAACGCAAAAGCCGTACGGACGATCGTGCCCACGTTGCCGGGATCCTGCAACGCATCCAAGATTACAACCGGACGACCCACCGCAACGTCGATATCGTCCAACTGCCACATCCGTGGCTCAACAACGGCAATGATGCCTTGTGGTGCTTCCGTATCGGAGATTTCTACGATTGTCTCGTCAGGGACTTCCTCGATGGTAACCCGCTGGGTACGCAGCGAATCCAACAACGTCTTACCCCGGTCCGTCCGTCCCACGGCGGTGCTCACCGCAACACCCGTGAACGCAACCTTGGCGGCGAGGGCTTCCTCACACAGACGCACGCCCTCCAACACCGCAAGCGGTTGGCGGCGCCGTGCGTTGCGTCGCTGTAGATTTCGAATGAGGGAGACCACGGTACGAGCCATT